>JACQHI010000414.1 GCA_016199105.1 Lentisphaerota bacterium
CACAACCATAACCTCAGAAAGGAGCGTCACATGAAACGCACGATCGGCATGGTGGGTTTGTTGGTGCTGGGATCGGCCTTGGTGGCTTCGGGCGAACCGACGGGAGCAACGGGGCCCGCCCCGCAAGGGAAAGGACCGGCCAGTCACTCCGGAGGGAAGATGTCCCGACTGGCCCAGGAACTGGGGCTGTCGGAGGAAAAAGCGGCCGCCCTGAAAGCCTTGGTGTTCGAAAACCGCAAGAAACTGGTCCAACTCAAGGCCGATCGCGACCTGGCCAAGATGGATCTGGAGCAATTGCTTGAAGCGGATATTCCCGACGAGAAAGCCGTACTGCAGGCGGTGGATAAAATGGGCCAGATCCACATGGACATGGCCCGCCTCCGGGTCCGCGCCCTCCTGGAAATGGCGAAAACACTCACCCCTGAGCAGAGAGCCAAATTCAAGGAACTCCGCGAAGGCATGATGCAGCGCCGTTCCGAACGCATGGGCGGGCAACGGGGCGGTTTCCCGCAATCGCAAGGCTCACAGGGCGGGATGCCCATGCAGCCCGGGAACAGGCGGATGCAACCCGGCAATTCGGGCCCGTCAGGCGAACAGGGACCGGGCCAGATGAATATGCCGCCCCCATCGGGCGGCCCAGGCGCCCCTGACAGCATGCTGCAACCGGGTCAGCCGGGCCAGCCCGACGCCGGCGACAATCTGGCATGGATGGACGATTCGGATAACTGGCACGAACAGGTGCCCTCCGTCCCCGGCCTCGAATGATTCTCAACGTCCAGCGCCCAACAATCAATCTGACATGCTTTTCAGCGGGATTAGTCGGCGCAGTCTAATCTTTGCCGTAATCTTTACCATAATCTGCCTTGCCAGGCCGTAGCTTCCGAGCGAAGGCTGGTCGGGCCTGGGAGAGACAAAGGCAAAGATTATGGTAAAGACGAAGGGGACTGATCCGTTCTAATGGGCGTTGGACGTTGGGCGTTGCGATTTTCGGGTAGGGACGGCAGGCCCTTGCCGTCCGTTCTTCCTCATCGCGCCCAATACCGCCGCCACACAACAAACGCCGTTGCCTGCCCGGAACCCGTCGACTGGACCGGAACAGGACGTTCTCCGACCACAGGCGGATGGGGCCCCGGAATATCGCTTGATAATCCGGCGCAGGCCGCTAAACTGCTTTCATCTTTTCGAGTTGAACCGCCTTTTTATGGAGGATGTATGACGAAACGTCTTATGATCGGCATATTCGCACTGGCTGTCTCCCTCATCGGCTGCACCCGCGATGAGGGACCCGATCCTCGAACCCTCATCGACGACGACGGCACCTCGGCGAACTGGAGTTTGAGCCTTACGAGCGAAGACAACATGATCGCCTATAACGACACCACCCTGACCATCTCCTCGAACGACACTCAATATGCCGTCACCTGGATGGGGACCGCGCCCAATGGAACCGCCACCTTGAACACCAACACGTGGACGGTGACCATCACGGCGACTCATACCGCCGGGGAGATCGATCTGATCGGCACGCTTCAAGACAACGACTTCATGAACGGCTCGGGCACCATTGAAACCTACAATGGTCTGCGCATCGTAAGCTGGAGCGCGTCGCGGGAGTAACGAACAACCCTGACCGTGACGTCAGCGCCACAGCCAGGGTTGTTTATCGCACAAACCGCCGGCAGACCACTCCCGCCTCCGCCAACAGGCGTTTCATCTGCTCGGACTGGTGGTATTCAGCCTCATACACCACTTCCCGGATGCCGGCGGTGACGATCATTTTCGCGCAAAGCAGACAGGGACTGTCGGTGCAATACAGCATGGCCTCGCGGAGCGAAACGCCGTGAAACGCGGCCTGCACGATGGCGTTCTCCTCCGCATGCGAACAGATGCATTCGTCGAGCTGAACGCCGGACGGCGAATCCCCGGAACAACGGGGACACCCGCCCTCGAAACAGTTGCGGATCCCGCTGGGCGTCCCATTGTAGCCGGTGGACATGATCCGCCGCTCTTTCACCACCACGGCCGCCACCTGCCGGCGCAGGCAGTTGCTGCGCCGTTTGACCACCTGGGTGATATCCATGAAATACGTGTCCCAGTCCGGACGCTCGAAGCCAGGGTGTGACATGGCGTGAGTATGCATGATTTGCGCCAACAAATCAAATCGTTCTACGGATAGTCCATTTCACCGGCGAAGACGAATTCCGCCGGGCCCGACAACGCGACATCTTCCGCGCCCTCCGCGGTCAAACGGAACTCCACGAGGAGCACATCGCCGCCGGCGCATCGCACCCGAACGGGAGAGGACGCCTGCCCGAGCTTTCCGGCGATCAAGGCGCATGCCGTCGCACCCGTGCCGCAGGCCGGCGTTTCCGCCTCCACGCCGCGCTCATAGGTTCGCACGCGAAGCTCGTGCGGGCCTTCCACTTTCATAAAATTGACGTTGGTGCCCTTCGGTGCGAAGCGGGCATGGTGGCGGATGATGTTCCCCCACTCCTCAATCGGGCACACCGCCACGTCGTTCGCTTCGATCACGGCATGGGGCACGCCCGTATTGACACCATGGCATGTCCAGGCGAGCTTGCCCGCGGCCAGCTTTTCGTGGAGCATCCACTCTCGCGGAGCCGGCATCCAGACTTTTACCCCCGTTTCGACGATTTCGACCCGGACCCCGCCCGCCTTCGTCGCGACGGCAAAGCGTTCCCCGGCCACGCCAAGACGGTGGGCCAGGCGGGCCAGGCACCGGACGCCGTTCCCGCACATATCCGCTTCCGCTCCATCGGGATTGAAGAACACCATCCGGCAATCCGCCTGCACCGTTGCCCCAACCTCTCCGCCCGCATGGCCGGCTGGCCGCAGCAGGATAAAGCCTTCGGCGCCGATCCCGCGGTGACGGTCGCAAGCCTTCCGGATCCACACCGGATCCGGATCCGGCAACCGTCTTTCACGATCGTCCACCAGGATGAAATCGTTTCCGGCCGCCTGCATTTTCCAGAAAGGAATCTTCATGAAAGCCTGAAATAAAAAGGCCGCAACGCTGGCGTTGCGGCCTTTTTATTTTGACTATGGAAAAACCGCTTACTTCAGGATGGCCACTTTGGCCGCCTTGGCAACGCGGAACTTCACAACCTTCTTCGCCGGAATGTCGATGATGGCGCCCGTCGCGGGATTACGGCCCTTGCGCGCCTTGCGATTCACGAGCACCAGCTTGCCCAGTCCGGGAATCATGAAACCGTCCTTGGCGCCTTTGTAGGCCATGCACACCAGCGCGTCCAGCGCCTGGGCACCCTGTTTCTTCGTCACGCCAATCGCTTCCGCAATTCCCGCCACAATGTCACTCTTCGACTTCGCTTTACCCATGATGCACTGCCTCCTTATTGTTGCGTTTCCGACCGTTTGATCAACCTGCGATCCCAACCCGATAGTGTCAGTCCTCCTATTTCGATGTTTAGCCTTTCCGGCACACAAGTTGCCGTAAAATTGCCCGCATTATTGCAGAGCCCAAAAAACGGCACAAGCATAAATATTCAGATTTTTCAGGTTTTTTTCGCTTCTCGAATGCCTCTTGCACCCTCCCTTCAAAGCGCTACACTGACTTCCGATGCCCACTTTAACCACCATCCGGATGCTGTCCGAACATGTCGGCCAGACCGTGACGCTCCAGGGCTGGCTCCACGGAAGCCGGTCCAGCGGCAAATTGATGTTTCTCCAGTTGCGCGACGGCACCGGTCTCTGTCAGGCCCTGGTCGAGGCGGCCACGCCGGACGTTTTTGCCGCAGCCCGGGAACTCACCCAGGAATCCTCGTTGCGGGCCACGGGCCTCATCCGTGGCGATGCCCGCGCGCCCGGCGGATTCGAAATGGTGGTGACGCATATCGAGCTCATCCAGAAAGCCGCCGATTATCCCATCACTCGCAAGGCGCACGGCACGGATTTCCTCATGAACCACCGCCACCTCTGGTTGCGGTCCCGCCGCCAGACCGCCATTCTCCGCGTGCGCCACACGCTCATCCGGGCCATACGCGATTTCTTCGACAGCCGCGGCTTCACCCTCATCGACACCCCCCTCCTCATCCAAAGCGCGGCCGAGGGCGCCGGCACCCTTTTCCCGGTGGATTTTTTCGGGGAGAAAGCCTACCTCGCCCAGACCGGCCAGTTGTATCTCGAATCCGCCTGCATGGCGCTCGGCAAGGTCTATTGCTTCGGCCCCACCTTCCGCGCGGAAAAGTCCAAGACGCGCCGGCACCTCACGGAATTCTGGATGGTCGAGCCGGAGGTCGCCTTCGCCGTCCTCGACGACCTGGCGGCCCTGGCCGAGGATTTTCTCTGTTCCATCGTGGACACCGTCCTCGCCCGCCACACGGAAGAGTTTGCCGTGGTGGAACGCGATACCACCCCCCTGCGGAATATCGCCAAACCGTTCCCCCGCCTGACGTATTCGGCGGCCGTGGACATCCTGCGCAGCGCCGAAACCGCCGCGCAACTGGACAAGGAATTGACGGGCGAGCGGCGGCGCCTGCAGGAAAAAATCGCCGCCCTGGACGGCCTGATCGCCGAAAAGACCAAGGCCGCCAAGGCCTGGCAACAGGACAAGCTGGACGGCCAGCTCCTGACGCTCCGCGAGGAAATCCGGGAGCTTGAGCTGGACGTCGCCGCCGCGCCCGCCCACATCGAGCAGGCCCGGACATTTCCGTGGGGCAAGGACCTGGGCGGCAGCGACGAAACCATCCTCTCCCGCCGCTTCGACAAGCCGCTCATCGTCACCGGCTATCCCAGGGAAGTGAAGGCCTTCTACATGAAGGCCGATCCCACCGATCCGCGCGTGGTGTTGAACATGGACGTGCTGGCGCCGGAGGGCTATGGAGAAATCATCGGGGGCAGTCAGCGCGAAGACGATCTCTCCGTCCTGGAAGCCCGGATGCGGGCGGAAGGCATGAATCCCGCGGACTACGGCTGGTACCTGGACCTGCGCCGCTACGGCTCCGTGCCGCACGGCGGCTTCGGACTCGGCGTGGAACGGACGCTGGCCTGGATTTGCGGGCTCCCGCACGTCCGCGAAACCATCCCCTTCCCCCGCCTCATGGGCCGCATGGTGCCATAGCCGAAACCCAATGGATAGGGG
>JACQHI010000417.1 GCA_016199105.1 Lentisphaerota bacterium
CAAACGTCATTTCAGTTCGTGGGACAACGCCCTGCGGGCGGCGGGGATAGACCCCGCCTCGGTAAGACTCCGGAAATGAAGCGCTTTCGCGTCCATCGGCTATCCTTTGCATGGCCGGTGTAAAACCGGCCCTACTCTCAACCCATTTCAAAGCAACACCCGCTAATCCACGCTAATCCCATTCGCGCTCATTCTCCCTGACTCTTGCTCTGACTTGTGCTTCTTGTCACGTCAGCCGCTTTGCGGCCAAGTGGCCACTTGCGAAGCGATATGGAGCTTCTTTGCGGCCATTCTTTTTGCTCATCCGGACTTTCATCTGGACAACGCCCGGCCAAAGGCGTTTACATGTGGGGGATGGTTCACGGTTCAATGGTTCACGGTTCACGGTTGAACAATGTTGTTTCTCATGATGACCCCGCAACAACGCCGATTGATCGAACAGCTCCAACGCCTGCACGCCGCCGGGGAGCCGCTGAACATCACGGCGGTGAAACGCCGGCATCCCGACCTGCTCAAGGCCGTCATGGCCGTCACCCCCTACTGGGGCTGGAAACGCGCCCTGGAGGACGCCGGCATCGCTTATACCCGCATCAAGGTCGAGTTGCTGGACGGCATCGAATGCGCGCTCTGCGGCAAATGGTGGCGCCAACTGCCGAATCATCTCAAATGGACACACGAGATGCAATCCGACGAGTATCTCATGGACTATCCGGACTCGGACTTGGTCTGCGAAGAGATTCGAGCCAGGGAAATGAAAAAAGAGGCAAAGGTGGTTCCCCACTGGGAACCCCTCTGGAGCCGAGAGTACACGCTGGACCGACTGGCGGAATATCATCGGAGAGGAATTCCGATTCACTCGAGCGGACTCAAAGAAAACGACAACACCCTAATGATGGCCGCGACCCATCACGCGGGTGGATGGCGGGAGGCTCTGACAGCGATCGACCTCGATCCCGAGCAAATCACACGGCAGGGCTATCTCCAACTCCGACGTTATCCCGACAAACAATCCGTCATTGAAGAAATACGGCGGCGGCAGCAAGAGGGGTTCTCCCTCCTATCGAGGACGATCAGCAAAAAGAAGGAACGTTCCCATACCTACCCGAGCCTGGTACGCCGCGGCATCGAATATTTCGGATCCTGGCCGAAAGCTTTGCGGGCGGCCGGCTTCGATCCGGTTACAGTGCGCGAGCAAGTCTTTCGAAAACGCCGGCATTATCCGGACGAGCCGTCCGTAATCGAAGCCCTCCAACGGCGACAGCGCGACGGTCTGCCGGTGACTCATGCCGACGTGGCTAAAGGCACGTTCAAGGATTATGCCTTACAAAAAGCTATCCCTGTGCTTTTCGACCGATGGAACAACGCCTTGAAGGCGGCCGGCATCAATCCAGCCGAGGCGCGCGAGCAACTCCTTCGGAAAAATCGGCGATACCCGGACAAGCCGGCCGTGATCGAAGCCATCCAACGGCGCAACGAGACGGGCTGCCGATTAATCATGCCAACGTACTAAGAGGAAAGTCCCGCAATATCACTTTGCAAAAGTCCGCCTATCGCTATTTTGGCTCATGGCCTGACGCTCTCCGGGCGGCCGGCTTCGACCCAGCCGAGGTGCGTGAGCAACTCCACCGAAAATGGCGACGCTATCCGGACAGACCCTCCGTCCTCCAGGCCATCCGACAGCGACAACAGGACGGCCAACCCTTGAATCCCACCAGTTTGGAACAAGGCCCGTTCGCTAATTTTTCTCTGCGCGATGCCGCCAAGCGTCATTTCCGCTCGTGGAACACCGCACTGCGGGTGGCGGGGTTCGACCTGATAAAGATCCGTATGGAAATGCATCGGAAACGCCGACAATATCCAGACAAAGCGGCGGTGGTCGCCGCCATCGAATCACGGCGCAATAAAGGACTGCCGTTGAACCGGGGCAGTCTTAAGGGGAAATTCGAAAATAACGCCCTAGATCGTGCAGCGGAGCTGTATTTCGGCTCGTGGGACAAGGCCCTGCGGGCGGCGGGGATCGAGCCCGCCTCGGTGAGACTCCGGAAATGAAGCGCTTTCGCGTATTCCGTGCCGTTCGCGGTCAATCATTTCCGGATTTGCGCCAGGGACCCGCCTACAGCGCTTTGCGCAGCACTGCGGGCAGGCGGCGCACGCTGCATCTCGCTCCTCCCCCCCTTTGTGAACTCCGCAACCTTCTGTTCAAAATTCCCTCTCCTCCGTCTCCCGCCTGCAGCAGCGATGCGAAGCGCTTCGCGCAGCATTGCGGGCAGGTGCGCCTCTTGAGCTCCTTTGCGGCCATTCCCTTTCCTGCTCCGGACTTTCGTCTGGACAACGCCCGGCTAAAGGCGTTTACATGGGGGCATGCCGACCCCGCAACAATGCCGATTGATCCGAACGCTCCGGCGCCTGCACGCCGCCGGGGAGCCGTTGAACATCGTGGCGGTGAAGCGCCGGCATCCCGACCTGCTCAAGGCCGTCATGGCCGTCACCCCCTATTGGGGCTGGAAACGGGCGCTGGAGGACGCCGGCATCGAGTACGCCCGCATCAAGGTCGAGCTGCTGGACGGCATCGAATGCGCGCTCTGCGGCAAATGGTGGCGCCAATTACCCTATCATCTCATAGGGACACATGAGGTGCAGCCCGACGAATATCTCATGGACTACCCGGAATCGGATTTGGTCTGCGAGGAGCTTCGGGCCAAAAGAATAAAAAAAGAGGCGGCCCTGATCCCCCACTGGGAACCGATTTGGAGCCGGGAATACGCGCTGGACCGGCTGGCCGAATATCGGCGGCGGGGAATCCCCATCCATTTGAGAGTACGCGCCGCGCCGGACAACAACTTGTTGCAAGCGCTCGATCGCCATTGTGGGGGGTTGCGGAAAGCCCTAAAGGCGATCGGAGTCGATCGTGACGAGTTACGGCGACAAGCCTTTCGCCGCCGCTGGCGATACCCGGATAAAACATCCGTCCTCCAGGCCCTCCGACAGCGGCAACAGGACAAACGGCCGTTGAATTACAACGCTATCGTCAACGGCAGGTTTGTTGACCAAGCTCTCTACAAAAACGCAACATTCTTTTTC
>JACQHI010000039.1 GCA_016199105.1 Lentisphaerota bacterium
CAACGAGTAACGGCCCCCGACCCAATCCCAGAACTCGAACATATTGGCTGGGTCGATCCCGAACTTGCGGACCTCGTCGGCAGCCGTGGAAACAGCCACGAAATGGCGCGCCGTGGCGGCGGTATCCTTGAGCGCGGCCAGGAGCCAGTCGCGCGCCGTGATGGCATTGGTCATCGTCTCCTGCGTGGTGAATGTCTTGGAGGTCACAATGAAGAGGGTTTCCTCCGGATTCAGGTCCCGGACGGCCTCGCAGACATGGGTGGCATCGATATTGGACACGAAGCGGACGGTCAAATCCCGCCGACTGAAGGGCTTCAGGGCTTCCGCGGCCATGGCCGGCCCCAGATCGGACCCGCCGATCCCGATATTGACGATGGCGCGGATCCGCTTTCCCGTGTGGCCCCGCCAGGCGCCATCGCGAACGGCCGTGGCGAACCCCGCCATTTTAGCCAGCACGGCATTGACCGCCGGCATGACGTCCTTGCCATCCACCAAGATCGGCGTGTTGGAACGATTCCGCAGGGCAACGTGGAGGACCGCGCGGTTTTCGGTTTCATTGATCCTGGCGCCGGAAAACATGGCCTGGATGGCCTCGCGCAGACCGCACGCCCGGGCTAGGACCGTCAGTTTATCCATCGTCTCGGCGGTCATCCGGTTCTTTGAGTAGTCCAGGAGAAGGCCGGGAATATCCGTCGAAAACCGTTCGGCACGGCCGGGATCGCGGATGAACAGATCGCGCAGGTGAAGCCCGCGAATCGCCGCGTAGTGGATTTCCAACGCCTTCCATTCCGGCATGTCCGTTAGAAGCCGTCTTGAGGATGTCATCTTCGCTTCTCCTTCCTTTCCTCCCGCTTCACGCCATTCCAGTGCCTGTCCATCTCTTTCAGAGAACAGTCGGAGAGTTGCCGCCCTTCCGCGTGAATCCGCCGCTCCACAGCCTGGAAACGGCGGACGAACTTGGCGATCGTGCCATCCAGAACCTCCTCGGCATTCCATCCTTTTTTCCGGGCCAGATTGACCACGGCAAAGAGCAAATCGCCGATTTCCTCGCGGGTGTGGGCCTCGTCGCCGGCGGCCAGGGCGCCCCGAACCTCCTTCAGTTCCTCGGCGACCTTCGCGACGACGTCCTCCGCGGCATCCCAGTCGAACCCCACGCGGGCCACGCGCTTCTGAATCTGATGGGCCCGGTGCAACGCCGGCAGACACCGGGGGATCCCCTCCACGGCGGACCGGGGCTCCGGCCGTGTTTTTCCGTCCTTCGATTTTGCCCGTTTTTCGTCCCCTTTGATCCGATCCCAATTCCTCAGCACCTCCGCCGAATCCGACACACGGACGCGCTCGAACACATGGGGATGACGCCGTATCAGCTTGTCGCGGATGGACCGCACGACGTCCTGGAAAGTGAAACGCCCCTGTTCCTTGCGGATTTGAGACTGGAAAACCACCTGAAGGAGAAGATCGCCCAATTCCTCCTTGTGCTTTTCAGGCTCTCCCGAGTCCAGGGCGTCAACGACCTCGTAGCATTCCTCGACCAGGTACTGCTTGAGCGATTCCAGTGTCTGCTCCCGGTCCCAGGGACACCCCCCCTTACCCCGCAAAAGCGCCATGATTTTCAGCAGTTCGTCCATCGGCATTCTTGCAATGAAGAATGAAGAATTATGAATGCAGAAAAGGCACAGACATCCTTTCCACTTCCCCATTCATCATTCATCCTTCGCTTTCTTCCGTCTTTCCCCGGCGGGGAAAGGCCCGCTGAAAATTCTTCATCGCGCAGAATTCCGCGCCGCACATGGAACAATAGTCCGTCCCTTCGGAAAGCCGGCAACCTCCCTTCAGAAACCGTTTTCGCGCGCGTTTCCCATCGAGGGCGATTTCAAACTGGCGTTTCCAGTCGAAGGTCACGCGGGCCCGCGTCATGGCGTCATCCCAGTCCCTCGCGCCGGGAAGCCCCTTGGCCACATCCGCCGCATGGGCGGCGATGCGAAAGGCCATGACCCCCTCATGCACTTCCGCCGCGGTCGGCAATCCCAGGTGTTCGGCCGGCGTGACATAGCAGAGCAGGGACGCCCCATGAAAAGCCGCCGCCGTCGCGCCAATGGCCGCGCTGATGTGATCGTAGCCGGGCGCGACATCCGTCACCACCGGGCCCAGCACGTAAAACGGGGCGCCGTCGCACCACCGGGCTTCCACGTCCATCTGCTCGCGGATCCGGTCGAAGGGAACATGGCCGGGCCCTTCCACCATCACCTGCACGCCGCGCCGGCGGGACCGCCGCACCAGCTCGCCCAGTGTTTTCAATTCGGCATACTGGGCCTTGTCGCCGGCATCCGCCAGGCAGCCCGGCCGCAGGCCGTCCCCCAGGGAAAGGGTCACATCGTGCGCCCGGCAAATATCCAGAATGCCGTCGAAGGCGGTGTAGAGCGGATTCTCCTTTTCGTTTTTCCGCATCCAGAGCGCGAGAACGGCGCCGCCGCGGCTGACGATGCCCGCCAGGCGCCGGGACGCGTGCCGCAGATGGCTCCGCCGGAGCCCGGCATGGAGCGTCATGAAATCCACGCCTTGCTCCGCCTGCTCGGCTATCACCCGCAACAGAAGGTCTTCCGTCAGCGCCTCGATCCGGTTCTCCGCGCGGTTCAAAGCCTCATAAACGGGCACGGTGCCGAACGGCGCGCGGCAGGCGGAGAGCAATTGCCTCCGCAGCGCGATCAGGCGGGGGCCCACGCTCAAATCCATGAGACAATCCGCGCCGGCCGCCAGGGCGCCCTGGAGCTTGCGCATTTCCCCGCGGAGGCTGGAGCGTTCGGCGGAACGGCCGATGTTGGCATTGACCTTGGTGCGAAACGCGCGGCCCACCACGGCCGGCTGGAGCCTGACATGCGCGGGATTGGCGGGCAACACCGCCCGCCCCGCCGCCAGTTCGTCCCGCACCTTTCTGGCCGGCACATTTTCCGAACAGGCCGCCGCCGTCATCTGGGGCGAGATCCGCCCCGCCAGCGCCTGTTCATACTGCGTCTTCATGGGCGGAAGAACGGAAGGGACAGGACCGTACGAGGGACATCATCTCGGAAAACTTCAACGCCTGGTCCTCTTCAACGACCATATCGGCGCCTGAAAAATCCTGGAACATGGTGAATTCATCCGGAATGACCACACACCGCATCCCCCCGGTCAGCGCCGCCCGGCAGGCCCCGGTCGTACTGGCAAAAACGAGGCACCGCTTGGCGGGAACACCAAGCTTCCGGCTCAATTTCAACCAGCAATCGGCCCCGCAATGCGCGGTCGGGCCATGCCGGCCCATCAGGGGAATCGCCGTCTCCAGCTTGAATTGCACCAACACCGCCTGCACCTGTTCCTCGGGCAGAAACGACAACACACCCACGGGGAAATTCCGTTTCCGGGCTTCTTCGACAAGTTCCCCCACCGGCTTGAACAAACTGACCGCCTTGCGGGCCAGCAAAGCATCCAACTCTTCGTTCACCTCCGTCAGGAGCTTCTCGGAGGCCAGCCGCTTGTTGTCAAGCGCTTCACTGAGTTTCGGCAGGAACTTTTCAACGGAAGAAGACAGGCAGAAGCGGGAGAATTGTCCCGGCGACAGGTCGACGTCGCGTTTTTTCAGCGCCTTCCGGAGAACTTCAAAAACATGCTTGCGCCAGGGGAAGAGCACATTTTCCAGTTCAAAAAGAAAGCCAACCGATTCCTGCGGGCGGGCAGCGCCCTTGCCGGCTGTCTGATGGTGAACGACCATAAAGAAAACTCCTTGTTAGCTTTTTTCGACAAAGGGGGTACTATACGCGGCGCGGTTCGGTCGTCAATGACGTTCTTTATCCCTTGATTTTTCCCTTGCGAGCGGACAAACTGCCCGGCGGTTCTTTTTTGGACAACCCTTCAACCATAAGGCGCTTCACGTCATGAATCCTCAAGCCCTGTTCGACCAGACCGTAAGCCGCATCCATCCCGTTTCGCCGGAGGCCGTCAAGAAAGCCTATGAGCGGCTGGACAATCTGACCAAACCCCGCCGCAGTCTCGGGTATCTCGAGGAATTGGCCGCCCGTCTCGTGGCCGTGACCGGCCAGGCCCGGCCCGCTGTCGGAAAGAAACGGGTTTTCGTTTTTGTCGGCGACCATGGCGTGGTGGAGGAAGGCGTGAGCGCGTATCCCTCCGAGGTGACCGCCTTGATGGTGAAGAATTTCCTTGGCGGCGGAGCGGCCATCAACGTGCTGGCCCGGCGCGCCGGCGCCGAGGTGGAAGTGATCGACATCGGCATGAAGGACGACCCCGGCGCGGCGCCCGCCCTGATTTGCAGCAACGTCAAACGCGGCGCCGGCAACATCGCGCGCGGGCCGGCCATGACCCGGGAGGAAGCGCTCGGCGCCATGGCCGTCGGCATCCGGCGCGCCACCGTGGCGGCCCAGGAACAGGTCATGCTGTTGGGCACGGGCGAAATGGGCATCGGCAACAGCACGCCGGCGGCCGCCTTGTTGGCCGTCTTTCTGAATCTCCCCGTGGCGCAAGTGGTCGGACGCGGCACCGGCCTCGACGACAAGGGCTTGCAGGTCAAAACGCGCGTCATCGAAAAGGCCCTGGCCGTGAATCGCGGGCACTGCGCGGGTCCGGTCGAAACGCTCGCCGCTCTCGGCGGACTTGAACTGGCCGGCATTTGCGGTTTGTGCCTGGGCGCCGCGGCCCAATCGAGGCCGGTGGTGGTCGATGGCTTCATCTCCAGCGCCTCCGCACTGGCCGCCATGCGCATCTGTCCGGCCGTCAAGGACTACCTGTTTTTCGCCCATATGAGCGCGGAGGCCGGGCATCGGCAATTTTTCACGAGCGAAGGACTGCGGCCGATCCTCGATCTGGGCATGCGCCTCGGAGAAGGGACCGGCGCGGCCATTGCCATGCAGATCCTCGAAGACGCCGCCGCCATCACCAACGAAATGGCCACGTTCGCCGACATCGGCATCACACCCGGCGCGTAGGTTGAAGTTGCTCGAAAAGGATATTTAAGCTGGAGTACGAGCAACCACGAAACACACGAAATAGACAAAGATCAGATTCTGTTTGGAGTACCCGACACATAGAACATGCAACGGCTCAAGAATGACAAAATCATTTACAGCAAAACCATTGAAA
>JACQHI010000421.1 GCA_016199105.1 Lentisphaerota bacterium
AGGAAACCGTTCACGCCTACAGCGGGGGCTATCCCTGGCCGACGCTCGGGCAGGCCGGAGTGGATCTGGGTAACCATCCGATGGCTGTCATCATTGGCGGATGCGTGTTTCCTCTTGGATCCGCCATCCGCCATTCACGGGAACCAGGATCAGTCGCCTCGTTTCTTTCTGACAGGAATCGATATGTTCGTTCGTAATAGGCCAGAAACCGGTCCACATCACGGCAGACGAGAACTCTCTTGATTTGCTCGCGCTGCCACAGCTCCTCGGTAGTTGTCCGACACGAAATCAGCAGGACGACGAGCAGCAGGAGAACGAAGGGTTTTCTGATCAGCGGCGATTTCATGGCTGTTGTGTGAAGTATCGTAACTCTCGCTTTCCGGCTTGCCAAGCAAGAATGTCGTGAAGAAAGATTTGCGTCCGAAACGCGGCGAGATCCTTCCTTCGCACAAGCTATGGAGGGCAGACGTCGCGTCTCCAAACATGAATAGCGGACCATCCGGTCGCTGCTGTTTACCGGAAGTAGAGCCGGTTTTACACCGGCTATATGGCGGGCAAGTCATCGCGCCGGGAACACCCTGTCTCGGGCAGGCAGCCCAGGCCTGAGACCAATCTTGTAGGCCAACCCTGTGCGGACGGCGTTGGTGGCGGTACAGGAAATGTTTGAAAAACCGCCGCTTCGGCGGGGTGAAACGCGCTTGCCCTCCGAAGCTTTAGCAAAGGGGGGAGGCGCATTGGGCTTCCCGAGCTTGTCCGAAGGACCGAAACAGGAATGCGTCAGTCCGTTGGATGTTGAGCGTTCGATGTTCGGCGTTGGACGTTCGTTTCCCACCCCTCGCCACCACCCTGTCCCATCCTCAACCTTCCCCTTCCACTTCCGACGCCGACACACCCATACTCCGTCACTCCCATACTTCCCCACCCACCCACCCACCCTCACCTCACCTTCCGCCCGGCCACGGACAGCGCCGTCCCATCACCCATCGCCACGCGCAGCACCTTCCCCGTCCGCCGCTCCCTTCGCACCACACACCAGGCTCCCACCCCCTTCACATCTCCCGCCTCCAGCAGATGATGCTCATAGGCGTAAATCAGGGTGTCCCGCACTTTCGGAAATGTGAGCTGGAGCGCGAACGAATTGTCGAGCGACGGAACCCGCTCCACCACCGGGACCGCCCCGCCCTTCCGCCGCGGAATCAGCAGCGCCAATATCCGGCCGTTATAGCCGCCGATTTTCGCAATGAGCCGCGGCCGCTGGAACACCGGCCCGTGCAGCATGTCGGAGAGGCGCGGAAACCGCTTCACACAGAGATCGATATCAGAACAATATTTATAGGAGCTCGGCGTGGCCATGTCCTGCGCCAGCTCCAGCGTGTGGGGCTTGGGATAGCTCCCCGGCGCCGGCAGCGCGAAATGCACGTCCAGCCCGTTGCCGTGCCGCCAGCCGCGAATCGTAGCGCTTTCGCCATTCAGGTGAATCTCGTTTTCGGGCGAGGTGTTTAGGGTCCACCAGAAATCCGCCCAGTCGTTGGCCACGTTGATGTCGTCCACCACCCAGGCATAACCGGCGGAGAGCCCGTTGTCGCCTTTCACCAGTCCCAGCGAACGCCACGCCCAGCAGCAATTGTGCTGGTGCGAGCTGTCCACGGCGGCGAAATCGCAGAACGGGTCGGGCCGGTACTCGGTCAGCCGGCCGGGAAAATAGCTGGCAACCCACTCGCCGTCGGTCGCGCGCCCGCTCCGTCCGTTGACGAGCACGACGTTATGACAGTTTTGTTCGATGTTGTAGCGGCCGCTGTCGATGGCAAAAAATTCGCCCAGCGCCGACAGGCTGAAATGCCCGCAACTGTCGTGGAAATGGCCGGGCGCGCCCGGCGATCGCTGGGCGCCGTCGAAAACCACAAACGTGTCGTCCGGGTTCCAGCCGCTGCGGAAAGTCACGATCCCCCGACCGCGATCCCGGAATGCCGTCGGCACTTTCCTGGGATGCTGTTCCTTTTTCAGGTCGTCCAGGACGAGGAGCGAAAGCGCCGTGGCGGGCGCCTGGAAGCCCTTCCGCAGGGGAATCTCCACTTCAAACTCCGGCATGAGGTCGGTAATGAACGTCCGGCCGTGCATGTAGGTCAGCCGCCCCAGCAGCCACAACAGAGAGGGGTCGCGGGTTTCCGTCGCCAGGCGTGCCAGCACGAATTCGCGGTCGCGCAACTGGTCCCCGTGATCGCCTGTATTGCTCAGGCAGTCGCCCCACGGCTGAACGAAATGCAGCATGGCCTGCCCGAACCGGCTGAAACGCGGGCATTCCCGGTAGGCGTCATAGAGGCCGGCGCGACGGAGCATCTCGGCCACCTGCGCCAGTTGAGGCCCCACCACCGTGCCGTAACCCATGTCCTCCTCGGGATAACCGTCCGGCCCGATCGCCACGTGCAGGGTCGCCTTGAAAAACGTCAGCAGTTCCTCCGTTTCGCGGGACAGGTCCGGCGCGCCGGGCTCGCCCTGGACGGCCAGCCGGGTGGCCAGCGCGATTTCCATCCCGCCGAGCGTCATGTTGTGAGCCGCCATTTTGAGATGATGGCCGCGATGCTGGTTGAGCGGATTAAGAATGTACCGGGGCACCGCCCATTCCACGAAACGCCGGCGCTCGTCATCGGCGAGCGTCTCCGCCACCAGATCGTAGGCGAGCGGAAGGAAAAGCGGCGGCATGTAATATCCCTCATACCCGTTCTCGGCAGCCGCCAGCCGGTGTTCCAGCGCCGGCAACGCGATGAAGACGCGCCGGACGGCCTCGACCAGGCCGGGCTCGTCGCCGAGCCGGCCCGCGAGCGCCATTTCGGGAAGACCCCAGAGGTATTCGTCGCCCGGCTTCGGCCAGAAAATTTTCGCCGTCCGCATCTTCTCCGGCAGGTTGGCGCACTCGAGGATTTCCCGCGCCGGCCCGGCGATCTTCCGCCGGACGGCGGCCAGGAGCGCCCTGCCCGGCCCCTTGCGGACCTGCCATTTCAACCGTTTCAGTCC
>JACQHI010000422.1 GCA_016199105.1 Lentisphaerota bacterium
CGCCATAATGCGAATTGCTGTTCTTCTTTCTCCCGGAGTTGACGGAATCGGAAGGCGAGTGTATTCTTTGGGGCTTTGAAACAAAAGGAGTTTTTTCCATGGCCGAACTTCCCGAGGAACGGATTCCCAAACGGGCACGGGAAATCTTTGAAAAAGGGGTTGGGGCTGTCGAGCGCAACAATCCGGATTACGCCATGGATATGTTCATGGCTGCTCTGACCATCGAGCCGCGTTATCTCAAGGCCCGGCGCTACCTTCGGGCGGTCAGCATCAAGACGTTCACCGATGCCCACAAGGGGCCTCCCGACCAGACGATGTCCCTGTTGAAGGGATTGTCGACCTGGCTGGGCGGCCTGGTGGCGCTCAAAACCGGAAAACCGTTGCAGGCTCTCGAAAAAGCCGAAAATCTCCTGCGCCAGGCGCCGCTGAACCTGCAGTTCATCCGTCTGCTGGGGCAGGCGGCCGAAAAAGCCGACATGCCCGAAGTGGCCCTGCAGACGCTGGAGCTGGTCCGGGATTATTTTCCCGAAAATCCCACCGTGATTTTCTGGATGGGCACCCTTTATCTCAAGACTCAGCGCCTGGAGACCGCCTGCCAGTGTTTCGAGACTGTGTTGAAAATGCGCCCCAGCGACGTGGCGGCGGAGAAGGCGCTCAAGGACGCGATGGCCGCGCAGAGCATGGCGAAGGACGGCTGGTCGAACGCGCAGTCGTTTCGCGGCGTGGTGCGCGACGCCAAGGAGGCGGCCATCCTCGAGCAGCAGCAGAAAACGGCGCATTCGGCCGAGGGTTCCGACCTGTTGATCGCGGAAATGCGGGACAAGATCGAGAAAGAGCCGAAGAATCTGAATTATCGCCGGGCGCTGGCGAATCTCCATATCAAGGCGGAAAAATTCGACCAGGCGTTCCTGGTTTTGGAGGAGGCGCAGAAGATGGCGGGCTTTGCCGACCCGCAAATCGACCAGGAGATGGCGGCCATCCGCGTGAGGCAATTCGAGGCCCGGATCAAGCAAGCCCGGGCGAAAAACGACGGCAAGACCGCGGAGGCCCTCGAACAGGAGCGGGATGCGTTCATCTTCGAGGATGTGCGGTCCCGCGTGGAGCGGTATCCCAACGATCTCCAGTTGCGTTACGAATACGGCATTCTGCAATATGAGCGCGGCCAGTTGAACGAAGCGGTGCAGCAGTTCCAGTTGTCCCAGCGGAATCCCCAGCGGCGCATCCGGTCCCTGTATTACATCGCCATGTGCTTCATCCAGAAGCAGCAGTACGACCTGGCCATGGAACAGTTGGAAAAGGCCGCCTCGGAAGTCACGGAAATGAACGACCTCAAGAAAGACATTCTCTATCAGTTGGGGGCGCTGACGGAGGAGATGGGCGACTTCGCGAAGGCGGTCAACAAGTATTACAAGGAAATTTACCAGGTGGACATCGGCTACAAGGATGTCTCCTCCAAGATCGAGCAGTTGTACAGCCGCCAGAAGTCGGACGCCGCCTCGTAGCTCAGGATAAGCCGGCCGCCAACTGTACGTACTTGCGGACGGTGCGCCGGTCCAATCCCGCCTGGCGCGCGACAGCCTCATAGGCGCCGTGGCGCTGGTAGAGCAGGGCGCAATAGGCGGAGAGCAGGCTCTCGGCGTCCAGGGTGCCGTGCTGAATGCCCGAAATCAGGTCCTCTCGCAGCCCGGCGGAAGCGGCCGGCGTGTCGCCCGCGTATTCTCCGGTGAGCAGGATGCGCCGCACAGCCTGCTCCAATTCCCTGACGTTGCCGGGCCAGGCATACTCCAGGCCGGGCTGCCGCTTCAGAGTGCGCAACAGGGTTTCGGCCAGCGCCGGCGAATCGTGTCCCGCCAGGTGCCGGACCGTGGAGTGCAGCAAAACGCCCAGTTCGTCCGGATTCTCCCGGATCCGCTGCCGCAGGGAAGGGACTTCAATGACGTCGGAGCAGAGGCGGTAGAAGAAATCGTCGCGAAACCGGCCGGCCCGGCGCAATTCCTGGAGGGGACGGTTCGTGGCGGCGATGATCCGGCCCCGGAAATGCAGGCGCTCGTGACTGCCGACCGGGCAAAACGCGCGCTCCTGCAGGACCTGGAGCAGCTTGAGCTGGATCGCCACCGGCACGTCGCCGATTTCGTCCAGCAGGATGGCCCCGTGCGGACGGCAACAGGCCAAGAGGCCGTCGTGGTGTTCGATAGCGCCGGTGAAAGCCCCCTTGCGATGGCCGAACAGTTCCGATTCGATAAGCGTCTCCGGAAATTGCGCTAGATTCACGGCCAGGAAGTTGCGCGTGAAACTTTCGGCGAACCGGCGGCGGGAGGCGTCGAACGGGATGAACCCCGACCGCCCAATGGCCGCGGCCGCCGCGCCTTTTCCCGACCCGGTCTCCCCGAGCAGCAGGGTGGAAAAATCTTCCATGCGATCCCAGAGATGCTGTTCGTACCAGACGATATCGGCGGTGAATATATTGTTCCAGAGTCGCCGGCGTAGTTCGCGCATCGAGGGGGCTTGTCCGGCCAGCCCCCGGCTGATGAAATAATAGGCGCGCCGGACCTGGAAAAAGAGGGCGAACGTGCGCAAGGCCTGCGCGGAGGAAAAGCCGCGCCGGGCCAGCAGCGACAGCGCATCGTCGGCGAACGGCACGGGGCAGGGCGTGTCCCCAGCCTGAATCTGATCGAGGATCAGGCGGTTGAAGTTGTCGGGATGCCGATGAAACACGTCGAACAGGAAGGCCCGTTCGAGCAGTCCCCGATCCTCTTCGTTGAAATCCCGCGGGTCGGCGTGTCCGGCCGATTCCAGTTGGCTGATGAAAGTGGAAACCCGCCGGATCACGCCAGCGAGTTGCTCGTCCCGCGACGAGGTCGGCGGCAAGCCGGTGATTTTCAGATCCAGTCGAATACGCTCATCGCCGAACGGATTGGCAAACACCGCCTTCGAAATCAAGACCAGCAGCGTCCGTTCTTCATCAGTTAGGCGGTGTTTTTTTATGTGATTACTAAGGACAAAAAATGTATATATTTATGCATAATTTGTCAAACGCCTATTTCTGTTAATATTTTATTAATATCTGCAATTCATTAACAATAAACAATTAACATGTTAAATATGCTAGCTGTAATAGTTGGCATGATTATTGCGAGTAAGCAATGGTGAGAAGGAGGACACGCCTATGATGATGCGAAATGCCTTATTGAGGAGGTGCGGCATCGTTGCCGATTCACCGCGGAGGAAGAAGGCCCGGGCTTTTACCGGGTCCTGGGCTGGAAACGGGCAAAGCCGATCGGTGAGGCTGTGCTGAATCCGGGAATGTCGGCGGCCGGTTGCGCCTGCGGAGTGATGTCATGACCCGGCGTCGGAAAGTTCTGGGCGGGTTGGCCGTGCTCCTGGTGGGGCTTCCGCTCCTGATAGCGGTGTCAGGGCGGTAACTGAATGGCTAAAGATAAGCGGCGGCTCGCCACAGTCTCGCCCTCCACGAACGACGGCTTCACTGTAAATGGAGGGCGAAGCTGTGCTGAGCCGCGGAATGGGTGTTTGAAAAAGGCGCTAGCGCCATCCGGGCGAGACGTTGGGATTGACAGCGCCGCGGCAAAAGGCTTTTATGATCCGGTTTATGAGAATAAGGATAGCCAGTCCATGAGCAGCTCGTCCCATCGTCTGCCGGCTTCGTTCTGGTGGCTGAACGCGACGCAGTTTTGC
>JACQHI010000423.1 GCA_016199105.1 Lentisphaerota bacterium
CGGCCCAGGCCGCACTGGACTTCGTCGCAGAGCATGAGGATGCCCTTCTCGTCGCACAGGGCGCGCAGGCCCTTCATGAATTCCGGAGTGGCCGGAATCACGCCGCCTTCGCCCTGCACGGCTTCGACCAGCACGGCGGCCGTTTTTTCGCCGATGGCGGCCTTGACGGAGTCCAGGTCGTTGAAGTCCGCGTGGACGAAACCGGCGGGCAGGGGTTCAAAACCCGCCTGCACCTTGGCCTGGCCGGTGGCCGTGAGCGTGGCCAGCGTGCGGCCGTGGAACGAATTGCGCATCGTGACGATTTCGTATTTTTTTTGGGCGTGCCCCCACAGGCGGGCCAGTTTGAACAGCGATTCGTTGGCCTCGGCCCCCGAATTGCAGAAGAAACATTTGCCGCGGAGCGACAGCTCCGAGAGCGCCTGGGCCAGTTTGCCCTGGTTCTCGGTGTAATACAGGTTGGACACGTGGATGAGCTGGGCCGCCTGGCGCTGGATGGCGGCGACCACCTCGGGATGGCAGTGCCCGAGATTCATGACGGAAATGCCGGCCAGAAAGTCCAGATAGACCTTCCCATCGGCATCCCAGAGTTTGGCGCCCTTGCCCTTGACGAAGCAGATGGGCTCCCGCGCGTAGGTGGGCATGACATACCGGCTGAACAGGTCCATGGTATCGGTGGTCTTAGTCATCGTGGGTGATCTCCGTTCCTATGCCTTGGTTTGTGAATATTTCGAGCAACAACGAGTGCGGCAGCCGCCCGTCAACGATATGGATCTGGCGGACGCCGGCGGACAGGGCTTCCACGCCGCTTTGCACTTTCGGGCGCATGCCGCCGTCAATCACGCCGCTGTCCATGAGGCCCTTGATCCGGTTCTGTTTCAGCGTGGAAATGATGGAGCCGGGATCATTCGGATTTTTCAGGAGACCGGGCACGTCGGAAAGGAAAACCAGCTTGCGCGCCTTGAGCGCCCCGGCGACGGCGGCTGCGGCGGTGTCGGCGTTGATGTTATACAATTCCCGGCGCCGGCCGCGCCCCAGCGGGGTGATGACGGGGATGATATCCTTTTCGAGGCAGGCGATCAACGGCGCGATGTCCACCTCCGTGACGGCGCCCACGCAACCCAGATCGAGCGGTTCGCCCGTTTTCTCGTCGGTTTCCAGGCGTTTCTCCGCCTGAAGGAGGGTGGGGCCATGAAGGGTCCTGGCGCGGGCGCCGCACGCTTTCAGGGTGGCCACGATGCCCGGATTGATTTCCTCGTTCATCACGCTCTCGACCACGCGGATCGCGGCTTCGTCGGTCACGCGGAGGCCCTTGACGAACGAGGGACGGAGCCCTTCCTCCTGCATCCGCCGGGAGATGGCCTTCCCGCCGCCATGGACGATGACCGGTTTCATGCCGACGCATTCCATGAACGCGATGTCGGTCAGGATGCCCAGGTAGCAGTCCTTGTTTTCCATGGCGCTGCCGCCGAATTTGATCACGACGGTTTCGCCCCGGAATTTCTGAATGTACGGCAGGGCCTCGATCAGGACGGACGCTTTTTCGATAAATTTCTTCATACGCCAATCACGTCATATAAGCGCCGTTGATCCGGACGTATTCCTCCGAACAATCGCACGTGAGGATGGAGTATTCGGCTTTTCCCAGATTCAGGTCAACTCCGATGGAGAAGGATTTTTTCGCCAGTATGGCCGGGAGCGCTCCGGCCGCGGCGGGCCTGACACGGCCGCGACGCAGCACGACCACGCGATCGAAGGCGATGTCCGCCTTCGTTTCCTCCACGCGGGCGCCCGAGTAGCCGACCGCGCAGATGATCCGGCCCCAGTTCGGGTCCTGACCGTACCAGGAGGTCTTCACGAGGAGCGAATTGGCGATGGCGCGCGCGGCTTTTTCGGCATCGGCGGGGGAAACGGCGCCCCGGACGGTGACGGTGACGCACTTGGTCGCCCCTTCGCCATCCTCGACGATGCGCAGGGCCAACTCGCGGCAGACGGCCTGAAGCGCGTCCCGAAAGGCGTTCCATTGCGGATGCCGGGGCGACAGGAGGCGGTTTCCCGCGACTCCGTTGGCCAGGCACAGGACGGTGTCGTTCGTGCTCGTGTCGCCGTCCACGGAGATCCGGTTGAAACTGCCGGCGACCGCTCCGGCGAGTGCGGCTTGCAGGGCCGGCTTGCGGACGGCGGCATCGGTGGTGAGGAAAACGAGGAGGGTGGCCATGCGGGGATGAATCATGCCGGCGCCTTTCGCCATGCCGGCGATAGTGACCGGCCGGCGATCCACGACAAGGCGGACGACAAATTCCTTCTTCCGGGTGTCGGTGGTCATGATGGCCCGGGCGGCATCGGCGCCGCCGGCGCGGGAGAGGCCGGCGAACGCCAGCCGGATGCCGGCCTCCACCCGCGGCATGGGCATGGGAACCCCGATGGTGCCGGTGGAGCAGACGAACACGCTTTCCCGTTCCGTTCCGACCGCTTCGGCGGTCAGGTCTCTCATGCGCCGGGCATCCGCCAACCCCCTCGGGCCGGTGCACGCGTTCGCATTGCCGCTGTTGACGATGACGGCGCGGGCGCGGGCGTGTCGCAGGTTCGCCCTGCAGAGCTTGACCGGCGCGGCCTGGATCCGATTGGTGGTGAAGAGGCCGGCCGCGACGGCCGGAACATCGGAGACGATCAGGGCGATGTCTTTTTTGTCGGACTTGATGCGGGCCTTGACTCCGGAGGCGCGGAACCCCAGGGGCTGCGTCACGGCGCCGTCGGCGGGCATGACTGAATATCGGACTGTCATGCGCTTAACGTTTCGAGAACTGGAAGCGTTTGCGCGCCCCGGGCTGCCCGGGTTTATTTCGTTCCTTGATGCGGGAATCGCGCGTCAGGAAACCGCTGTTTTTGAGCACTTCCTTCAGCGAGGCATCGGCCTTGAGCAGGGCGCGTGAAATGGCGTGACGGAGCGCGCCGCCCTGACCGACCACGCCGCCGCCGGACAGCTTGGCCTTGATGTCGAATCGCGAAGCGGTATTGGTCGTCTTGAGCGGTTGCATCACGTAGTTTCGGATGGACTCGGAGTTGAAGTAATCGTTGAAGGCGCGTCCATTGACGAGCAAGGTGCCGGTTCCGGGATGCAGACGGATGGAGGCGACGGAGGTTTTCCGGCGTCCGGTTGCGATAGTCACTTCAACGGCCACGGTGATGACTCCTACAGGTCCAGCGTCTGCGGGTTTTGGGCCTCATGCGGGTGCTGTTCGTCCGCATAGACCTTCAGGCGTTTGAACGCCGTTTTCATGAGATGATTCTTGGGCAGCATCCGCCGGACGGCATCGTAGATCATACGTTCCGGGCGTTGGCGGCGGATGGCGGATGCCTTGATTCGCTTGAGGCCGTCGGGATATCCCGAAAAAGACTGGTAGAGTTTCTGGTCGTCTTTCCGGCCCGACAGCTTGATCTTGCGGGCATTGACGACGATGACGAAATCGCCCGTGTCGATATGGGGGGTGTAAATGGGTTTGTTCTTTCCCCGCAGGACATTGGCGATTTTCACGGCCAGCCGGCCGAGGATTTTATCCGAGGCATTCACCACATGCCAGGAGCGTCGGATATCGCCCGGCTTTGGCAACGTTGTCTTCATCATGATCATGCAAAAATCCTCTCAAATCCCGCCCGGAGCGGGTCAAGTGAAAACGGGCACCATACCGGATGCCCCAAAAGCTGTCAACCCCTCTGAAAGAAAAAAATCAATACCCTTCTGGATTCATCCGCTGCCAGCGCCAGGCATCGGCGCACATGCGGTCGAGATCGTACCGGGCCTCCCAGCCGAGCTCCCGCTTGGCGAGGGAGGGGTCCGCATAGCAGGCGGCCACGTCGCCCGGCCGCCGGGCCGCGATCCGGTAAGGAATGGGCCGGTCGCACGCCCGCGAAAACGCCCGGATCGCCTCCAGCACGCTGGTGCCGCGGCCCGTCCCGAGGTTATAGGCGACCAAGCCGGGGCCGGCCGCGAGCTTGTCGAGCGCCTTGAGATGACCGAGGGCCAGATCCGTCACGTGGACGTAATCGCGCACGCCCGTGCCGTCCGGCGTGGGATAATCGTTTCCATAGACGGCCAGTTCCTTCAGCTTTCCCGCGGCCACCTGGGCGATATAGGGGAAAAGGTTGTTGGGGATGCCGTTGGGATCCTCGCCGATGCGCCCGCTCTCGTGGGCGCCCACCGGATTGAAATAGCGCAGAAGCGCGATGGCCCAGGCCGGATCGGAGGCATGGAGATCGCGGAGGATGGTCTCGATCATGAGTTTCGTCTGGCCATAGGGATTGGTGGCGGCGAGCGGAACATCCTCCGTGATGGGCATCTTTTCCGGGGCGCCATAGACGGTGGCCGACGAACTGAAGACGAGGGTTTTGACCCCCGCCGCCTTCATGACCTCGCACAGGGTCAGGGTGCCCGTCAGGTTGTTGTGGTAATAGCGAAGGGGAATCGTTACGGACTCCCCCACGGCCTTCAGACCGGCGAAATGAATGACGGCGTCGATGCGGTGCGCGGCGAAGACGGCCGTGAGCGCGTCGCGGTCCAGCAGATCGACTTTGTGAAACGTCAGGCTTTTCCCGGTGATGTCCCGCACGCGGCGGAGGGACTCCTCCTTGCTGTTGCACAGGTTGTCCGCCACGATCACCTGGTGGCCCTGGTTCAGCAGTTCAATGCAGGCATGACTGCCGATGAAACCCGCTCCGCCTGTGGTGAGGATGACCATTATTTGTAATCGTCTTCGCCGGGTTCGGGCACGGCCTCCAGCAATTTGCGGATCAGGTGCATGCTGGTCATGCCCTCGGAATCCGCGGCGAAATTCGTGTAGATGCGGTGCCGCAGAACGGGGATGGCGGCGCTGCGGATGTCGGCGCAACTGATGTGAATCCGGCCTTCGAGCACGGCGCGCGCCTTGGCGGCGAGGATCAGATATTGTCCGGCGCGGGGCCCGGCGCCCGTCGAGATGAATTCCTTGACGAAGGGCAGTGTTTTGTCTCCGTCCGGCCGCGTGCTGCGCACCAGCTTGATGGTATATTTGATGATATGGTCGGAAACCGGGATTTTCCGGACCACGCTCTGCAACTGAAGAACCTGTTGCTTGTCCAGGACTTTTTCCGGCTGCACCGTCTGTTTGACCGTGGTGGCGGCGATGATTTTCTCCTCCTCGTCCTCCTGCGGATAATCCACCCAGATGTTGAACATGAAGCGGTCCATCTGCGCTTC
>JACQHI010000424.1 GCA_016199105.1 Lentisphaerota bacterium
GAGGGACGTTGGCCCGTCCCAACGGGACTCACGTCCGGAACGTTGGCGGCCACAATGCGAATTGCCGTCCTGACGGCTATCTCTTTTCCATGAAAGACCTGGCCTTGCCCGATGAACTCCCGGCGCTCCGCAAGGCCGGAGTATCCGCCGTCAAGATCGAGGGTCGCATGAAGAGCCCGTTGTACGTGGCGGTCACCGTCAACCTGTACCGCCGGCTGATGGATGGGCCGCTGACGGCCGATGAACGGCGAAACATGGAAAGCGACATTCAATCCGTCTTCAGCCGGCCCTGGACCCGCCTCTACGTCCACTCCCGGCGGAACCGGCAGATCGTGGATCCTTGGATGCTCGGGCATCGCGGCACCCGGATTGGACAGGTGACCGGGATCCCATCGGGAAGCCAGACCACGATCCGTTTCCAGACCTCCCGCGCTCTGGAGCGGCATGACGGGTTGCAGCTCGAAATACCAGGGGAGCCCAAGCCCTACGGTTTTGCCGTGACCCAACTCCGCATCCTGAAGGCGTTGACGGACCGGAGTGGCGAGAACATGTTCCGCGCGGAGCCGGGCGCTTTTGTGGAGGTCTTGTTGCCGCCGGATCATCCCCGCATACCCGACGGCACACCGGTGTTCTGCTCGTCTTCGCAGGAGGTGAAACAGCATTACGGTTTTTCCAAGCCGAAGCCGGGGCAGTTCAAGGTGCGGAAGCCGGTGGAAATCCTTTTGACCCTTTCGGAACGGGAGATTCGATTGAAAGCCTCGATCATGGCAAAGGAAGATGGACGCGACCATGCCTTTGGCTTGGCAAGCGGAGCGCGTCCCTCCAATTACCGGGCGGATGCGCCCAGTGTCTTTCGCCCCGGGCAATCTCCTGAATTGCCGGTGGAAATCGAGATTTGCCAGCCGGGCGAATTTCAAAAGGCCCGCCAACCCGCTGAGGTCGAGGCGGCCATCCGGTCGGCTTTCGAGAAACTCGGCGATACCCGGCTGGCCCTGGCACGTTTGACCGTTGCCAATCCGGACGGTCTGTTCATGCCGATCTCGCAATGCAACGCCCTGCGCCGCCGGATGGCGGAAACGCTTCAAGCGGCCCTGGATCAAGCCTCGAAAAATCGCCTCACGACCCTGTTGGACAGAATCAGCCGGGATCTTTGTGGCCGCGCTCGCCCGCCTGCAGCGCTTGGGGCGCAGCTCCTGCGGGCAGGTGAGAGCGTGGACAGCTCCCCGGCGCTCGGACCTGACGCTGTTCCGTTCTCGAAGCCGGATGAGGACACTGGCGATACCCCGAACACCGTCCTGTGGTCCATCAAGGTGGATCGCATCGCCTCGCTCTCGGGATTGAGCCCGGACGACTGGCGCCGGTTGCAAGAGGCCATTGTGGATATCGGTTCGGATCCGATCGAGACGCTTCAGGAAGCTTTGCGCCCATTTGCCGACAACCGGGACGGCATCCGGCTGGCCCTGCCGCTGATTCTGCGCGGCTGGGAAATGCCGGAACTCGCCGGAAAAATCGCCGCCCTGATCAAGGACGGCTGGCGCCGGTGGCAGGTGTCGAATCTGTATGGCCTGCCGTTATTGTCCGCAAAAAATAAGTTATTCCTCCCTCTCCCGCTGGGAGAGGGCCGGGGCGAGGGTTGCGGGCGACAGCCCGCATTGGATATCACGGCCGATTGGCCGCTGTATGTCACGAATCGGAGCGCCGGCCGTCAACTGGAACGGTTGGGCCTTAGGGCTTTCACGTTATCGCCGGAAGACGGACTGGCCAACATGGCGGAGATCCTCGCCGCTTTCGACCGCCGGGCGACGGTCATCGTCTATCAGGACACGCCACTCATGATCTCGGAGACCTGTCCCTTCCTGGATTTCCCGGAAACGTGCAAAGCGGAGGGGGGCTGCCGGAATCCGGCGACGGAACTCCAAAACAGGTTTGGCGACCGCTTACAGGTGATCAATCGCGCCTGTCGTTCCGTGCTGATCAACCGGAAACCGTATTGCATCGCCTCAAGGCTGGACGAGCTGCAACGGGCTGGCGCCCGGTCCTTCCGTGCGGATTTCCTTTACCGGCGGTACGAACCGGACGAGGCGGTCCGGCTGTGGCGGAAGATCCGGCAGGGCGAAAGTATTCCCGGCGGGCATGAAGGCAATATCAGTCGCGGGTTGGCGTGAAGACCGTGTCCAGACTGCGCGCACCCCGGAGGCGCTTCCCCATCGCGCTGTCTCTCGCTGTCGCGGTTGACTTTCTGGCTCTGTGCTGCCACACTCTTGCACCATGAAAGCGTTCTTTCAGGGCAGTGCGACTCTGCGAAGTGGCGAAACCCCTTCGCTACGAAGCACGAGTCACAACGGGCGAGCGCCCGTACTGCCACGATTTCTTATCAGGTGCCCGCCTCCCCGTTCCGCACGGACACCTGGCCCAGCATGGGAAATTGACGGCGGTTGGATGATCATGGCATGAAAACCAAGCGACCATCCCTAGCGGGGCGCGCCATACTCGCGATCGTTCTCCTGATAGGCTTCTATTGCTTGGCTATCAGCATCGTCTGGGGCTTGCTATACATCCTGTATGCGGAGCTGGTGTATGCCGAACAACTTCACTTTCAGTTGACACTCATTTGTCTTTTCAGTGCCAGTGCCATCTTGTGGTCCATTTTGCCTCGCTTCGACCGGTTCGAGGCTCCCGGCCCACGCTTGTCCGTGAACGGACAGCCACGTCTCTTCCGGGAATTGACGGCCATCGCGACGGCTGTCCACCAAGCCATGCCCATGGAAGTCTATCTGGTCCCTGCGGTCAACGCCTGGGTCAGTCACCGCGGCGGGCTCATGGGTTTTGGCAGTCGCCGGGTGATGGGCCTTGGCTTACCCTTGCTCAAACTGCTCAAAACATCTGAAATGCGCGCCGTCCTGGCGCACGAATTCGGCCATTACCAAGGGGGGGATACTGCCCTGGCCCCCTTGATATACAAGACCAGAACGGCCATTATCCGAACCTTGATAAACCTTGGCAACGGGATCGTCCAGAAGCCTTTTGTTTGGTATGGCACAATGTTTCTGCGAATCACCCAAGCCATTTCGCGCCAGCAGGAGTATGCCGCCGATGCGCTGGCAGCGCAAATCACCGGGGCACAGACCTTGATTTCCGGACTCCAAGTCACGCATCGCGCCGGCTACGCCTTCGACGCCTTTTGGCATGATGAAGTGACCCCTCTGGTATCCGCCGGATATCGCCCTCCGCTTGTGGAAGGTTTCTCCTCCTTCCTGGAAGCCAAATCCGTCTTCCGGAACACGCAAGCAGCTTTCGCCAAGGAAATGGAAAGCCCCGAGATCGATCCCTACCAAACACATCCCGCCCTTAAGGATCGCATAGAGGCCCTGAAAAGCGAGCCAACCCATCTTCCTCCTGATACTGATCCAGCAGCCATCGACCTACTGGAGGATCTGGATGGCCTCGAACATGAAATGCTATCGATTCTTTTTAAAAATGCTCCGGCAACATTGGCCAATATCCGATGGGAAGACTCCCTGGAAACGGTCTACATGCCTGGCTGGGTCAAACAATGCGAACAACATGCCGAGAGTTTGACGGGGATTCATTTTGGGCAATTGCCTGAGATCATCCAGACTCCGGTTGAGCTCATCGCCCACTTTAAAAGAAATCTAGGCGTTAACATACCGGATGCGGCCAAGGGTTCGGCAGTCGCCGAGATTCTCGCGGCCGCCATCCTTGTGGCGCTCCACAAAAAGGGGTGCCGCATTGTCTGCGATATCGGATATCCCGTTCTAGCCCGTTGCGGCGACATTGAAATCCAGCCTTTCTCTCTCATACAGCATCTCTTTTCGGGAAAAACGACAAAAGAGGACTGGGAAGACCTCTGCGACAAGACGGACCTCCGCGATTTGGACTTGGGAAGCATTGCAGGATCTCCGACCCCGACAGAATCCGAGAGTGACTTGCTCAACCCGAGCGGGGATGAACCCGCACAGGTCCAACTCGTCGTCCCTTCAACGCCCCCGGCACAGGAACTGCCCGCATGTCCCCACTGCGGCAACCACTCCAATCCCGCTGAATACCGTCCGGACGCGGCCACATGGCTCTGCACCGCATGCGACCAGCCTCTGACCAAGCCGTGAGATGGCACACCGCCCGCGTTTTTACACACACGGCAACGGGGGGCAGTCCTTAGATTAGCGAACTTAGAAGCGGGAGATGCATTAGTGATGGCTTGTATGAAATCGGCGAAACATAAAATCGTGGGACGGCCGGAGACCGATATTCGTCATGCCCGAATCGCTGACGCCGCGATACAGGCGATTCGGGGGATTTAGGGGTCACTCCTGCGAAAAACAAAAAACTCCAAAACCGGTTTGGCGACCGCTTGCAGGTGATCAACCGCGCCTGTCGTTCCGTGCTGATCAACCGGAAACCGTATTGCATCGCCGCCCGGCTGGACGAGCTGCAACGGGCGGGCGCCCGGTCCTTTCGGGCGGATTTCCTTTACCGGCGATACGAACCGGATGAGGTGGCCCGGCTCTGGCGGAAGATCCGGCAGGGCGAAACGATTCCCGGCGGGCATGAAGGCAATTTTAGTCGCGGGTTGGCGTGAAGTCCGTGTCTGGGCTGCGCTAGCGGCCGAGCCAATCCGGCCAGCAATTCGCATTATGGAAGAGCAGCGGTCCCGTCTTGTCCGCCGTAGCTCCCCGAGCGAAGGCGGAAGGTCCCGCTGTACTGGGGAAATGCTCCAAAAAGTATAGCGGGGGCTGCGCACCCGCTGCTTCTCATACGCTCAAGCGCCATAATGCGAATTGCTGCAATCCGGGTTGCCTCGGCGTAGCTTCCGAGCGAAGCCGGACATGATTGACTTTCCGGCTCTATCCCGCCACACTTTCCCCAATGAAAGCGCATCTTCAGACCGGATCCTTGGGCGGTTTGCCCAGCCGCCTGCAAAGCGATTTCTTATCAGGTTGACCCGTTGGCCGGAGTAGGGTTCCGTATCGTGTCGCGACAAACAAGGAGGCAATCATGCAGAAGTCGTTTATCGGTGTTTCGGTCCTGGCGTTGTCTATTGCCCTGCCGGCTCTCGCGGCGCCGCCACCCGGCGGACCGTCCCCTGCCTCGGCTGCCATGGAGAAGCTCGCCAAGGTTCTGACCGACAGGTCGTTTGCCGCGAAGGTGGTGTGCACCATGACTCCGGCCAGGGGAGCCGATGCGAATGCGAAGGGCCGCGGCCAGGTGCCGATCGAGTTTCTGATGACCATGAGCCAGGGCAAGAGCCGCACGGAAATGGACTTCATGAAAATGGCCGCCGCCGCCGCCACCAAGGACAGCCCCATGCCGCCCGGACTGGATAAAATGGTGACGATCACGCGGCCCGACAGGAACGTCATCTACCAGGTTGTTCCCGGTCTCAAGGCGTACTGTGAAATGCCCATCCCGCAGCCGTCCGCCGAGACAGGCAAGTCGGCCGCGAAGCTCGACCGCAAGGTGGAAGGAACGGAGTCTGTCGAGAAGTACACCTGCGAGAAGGTTCTGAACACGATTACGGGCGTGGACGGCAAGACCATGGAAGTCCGGACCTGGGAGGCCAAGGAACTCAAGGGGTTGCCCGTGAAGGTGGAGACGGTAGCGCCCGAAGGAAAGATGACCATGCTTTTTCAGGACATCAAGACGGAGAAGCCCGCGGATTCGGTCTTCGAGATTCCATCCGACTACACCAAGTATGCCGATATGGGGCAGCTCATGATGAGCGGCATGATGAAGATGATGCCCAAGCCGCAGTAGGTGGGTACAAGGGAGTCAGGACAGCACTGGCGGAAAATCCGGCAGGGCGAAAGTATTCCCGGCGGGCATGAAGGCAATTTCGGGGATAGTTCAATGTTCAGTCGGGCCTCGGCTTGGCGACAACGTCGAACATCGAACGTTGAACAGCGATTTGTTGTCCGGCCTCAAAAGGCGATGCGGGCGACGACGCCCAGGGTGATCGTGTCGCTGTCGATGTCCGACGAGTTAAGGTTCGACCAATCCTCGAAACGGTAATTGGCGTTAAGGTCGAGATACAGACTCGCCAGCAGCTCGATGTTCAATCCCGCCCGCAAGGCGTAGAACGGATTGTCGCCCCAGGTGTCGTCGGAATAATATCCGCCGATGCCGACCGCGCCGTAGAGCGTCCTTCCCACGAGGACGTAGGCCTGTGGCTCATACACATCCTTGTCGGCCCCGGCATAACCGTCGGGAAACCATTCGACATCGAGTTCCGCGCCGACCCAGGACGGCCAATATTGATAGCTGCCCATCCAGGAAAAGCCGTGGCGATCGATATTCTCGGCCTCCAAGTTGTCCACCGTGGTCCAATAGTGGCCGCCCGCGCCCAGCCGGTGAGCCTCACCGGCTTGCACGGACATGGCCAACGCCAACACACACACAACACCTAGCACCGCCCGCAATGACTTCGCGCGCATGGATTCGCTCCTTTCTCGGCTGTTTGAAACACGGGGAAAGCATAGACGCCATGGCAGCGGTTACGAATAGGGGAAAAGCGAATTCGCCGTTTCGAAAAACCTTAGCGGTTCACGGTTCAACGGTTCCCGACTTTTCTGGCGAAGTTCCCAACACCGTGAATGGCGCGCGGCGCACCATAAACCTCCCTGTGGCGCGTCGCGCGCCACTAACCGTGAACCGTTGAACCATGTCGAAGCCACTTGCGCTATGGCGCTATCGCGCTTGACTGTCTGACTCTATCCCGCCACACTTTCACCATGAAGAAATTGCGGAGAACAACACCCGCAACGCAATGGCCGTTGTTCGGTTTGCTGTTTGGGAAAGTTCTGCCGGCTGCTGGTCTGGCCGTGGTCGCAGCTTTCTTTCCCCTGGCGGCACAGTGCCAAACCAGGGGCGAGCCGGGAAAAATCGATGATCGCTTCGGGCCGGTTGCCGAGGGGCAGCGCGTGTTCACCTGCGGCCATAGCTTTCACGTTTTTTCTGTTGCCATCCTGACCGACATGGCCAAGGCGGCGGGCATCACGAACCACGTTGTCGTCGGCGTGTCGTCAATCGGCGGCTCCCGCGTGATTCAACACTGGAAAGTGCCCGAGAATGGGAATCGAGCCAAGACGGCCCTCCGCAGCGGCAAGGTGGACGTGCTCACTCTCTCGCCTATATGGCTGCCCGACGAGGGGATTGGAAATTTCGTGAAGCTGGCCGTGGAACATAACCCGAATGTGCGCGTGACCGTTCAAGCATACTGGCTGCCGAACGACACCTACGAGCCGATCTATCCCCTGCAGACCGGCAGGAAAGTGGACCACAACGCCACGGATCTCGCCGTGCTTCGCCAGCAGCATGAACGGTATTTTCACGACGTGGACGAATATGTTCGCGACGTCAACAAACAACTCGGCAAGCCGTCAGTGCTGATCGTGCCGGCGGGCCAGGCGGTGCTCGCGTTGCGCGACAGGATCGCCGACGGTCAGGCATTCGGATTGAAGACGCAGGCGGAGCTTTTCTCCGATTCCTGGGGCCATCCGATGGCGCCGGTGCAAGTGCTGGCGACTTACTGCCATTTTGCTGTGATCTATCGCCGCAGTCCCGTCGGCCTGCCGTTGCCCCACGTCATGGCCGCCTCGAAAAATCCGAACTGGGACGATAAACTGAACCGTCTGCTGCAAGAGCTCGCATGGGAAGCCGTCACCCACCATTCGCTCAGCGGCGTCAGACCTCTGATTCCGTAAAGTGGCAACGGCGGGACACCGCTGCCATTTTAACGTATAGGAATTTCAATTTTCTGTGGCCGAGCCTGTGAAGGCGTGGATTCTTTCGGAGAGCCACGGCGTCACCGCCGCGGCCACAGGAAACAGTCGCCGCCTTTGGCTGAATTTAAGACATCCTGATCCCGGATTGGAAGCATCTGGGATTCCGGAAAATGACTTGGCACATTTGGGTAGGGCGCGTTCCCCGCCACAGAGCGGGGCAAGCGCCGAATTTATCCCGCCATGGCGGGACGCGCCGTAAATCGGTGCGGACGGCTCGGCGAGCCGTCCCTACCTGTGCCAACTCATTTTGAAGACCATGTCCGGGCCGCGCGAACGGCTGCGCCCATCCGGCTTGCCTTTCCAACTCTGTCGCGGCTTTTTGAAAATGTCGCACTTTTTTTGTTGCAACCGGCGGACGACAGTGTTATAGAACACTGCCAAAAACATAAGGAGGTTTCGATGAAGCCCGCGCTGAAAACACGCCGCTCCCAGGCCCCGGCTCCACGCAGCAGCCGGATCAAGTTTTCTATCAGTTCAGTCCTTACCCCGCTCATTCTCGCGGGCGGAATGTACCTCGCCGCCGTATGCGCCCTGGCGGACACGCCGGCGGCCGCGCCGTCCCAACCCTCGGTCAGCAACACGCTCCCTCAGGACCACGAGTGCCAGACGCAGCTCCGCGCCTTCATGGCCACGCTGACGGAAAAAGACTTCACCCACGGTGTAACGAATCGGTTGGATGAGCGCGCGCCCGGCGATCAGGATCCGGACACTCTCTATCGCACCCACCTCTACACGCTCATGCGGCAGCCGCTGGTGGGGACCAA
>JACQHI010000036.1 GCA_016199105.1 Lentisphaerota bacterium
ATATGCACTTGCGGCTGATATTCGCCGCGCTCTGAACCCTGAACCCTGAACCCTGAACACAGAAACCCGAACCCTTGAACCTAATTCTCCAGCTTTTCCACCATCGCCAGCGCCTCGTTGACCAGCAGGGCGCCCGACTCCGGCAGGAACAGGCTGTTGGCGGCTTCGTAGCCGCCGGCGGCGGCCGCTTCCGGAGTCACAATATAGCCCTGCAATTCGCCGTTCACCAGGCTGACCACAAAGGTCTTGCGCGGCGCGCGCTTTTTGATGGCCAGGGCGTATTCGACAAAACATTCGCCCGGCAGACCCGCCACGCACGCCTCGCCGATCCGCAGCGCCTGGACATCGGCGGGAATGTATCCGGCCAGGGCCGCATCGATTGCCCCCGATTGCTGGGCCTGGGAGAGGGCCACCGTTTCCTCGGCGCCGAAAATGGCGCATTCCGCGGTGCGCACGGGGCCATGTCCGGCCCGGTCTTTTTTCAGGCGTTCATAGTCCGCGTGGCGGGCGGCGAGAGCGCGTTGCGCCTCCTCCAGGGACGGCAACTGCCGGCGAGGCAGGGTGACTTGCCCGAGCCCGCCGGCCAGCGGCACGGCCGAGGTGAAGGCGGTCAGTTCGCGGATGCGGGTGGCAGCCGAGTCCCCGAGCTTCCGTCCGAGGCGTTCGGCTTCCCCAAAGGTCTGACCGGTCACGAAATAGCGGGGACTCTGGTTGCCGCACGGGGCGGAGTGATACAACACCGGAACGGACTTCCCGAAAATCTCCTGCAGGTGCAGGCGCGTGTAGCCGGGAAAATCGGCGGAGGCGAGCTTGCTGTCCTCGTGGAGGACCGTCGGATGCATGCCGTAAATCAAGGCGAACGCCAGCCAGGCTCCGCCGGACGCTTCGCGGATCGCCAGAATGCCCGCTTCGGCGTCGGTCAGTCCGCCTTTCGCGAGCCGGTTGCCGCCCACGCCCGCGGCATCCGCCGCGGTCCAGGCGAGTTCCGCCGGCCGGGCCTGTTGACGGGCCTCCGCGGCGGCCTCGAGAGCGCGGACTTTCAGGAACGCGAGATAGGCCGGATCCGGACGCGGCACCACGGGATCGGACGCCCAGGCGATGTTGACGGCCGTGATCGGCGCGGAGTGCGTGTGGGTGCAACTGATGAAAACGCAGGCTTCCGGAAGCCCGGTTTGGGACGCGACGGCCGCGCGAAGGCCTCGGGCCGTCGGCGGATCGAGGAAGAGAATATCCAGCGCCAGCAGCAGGACTCCCGCGCGGCCGTTGTCCAGATAGAGGGCCGAGGCCAGGAGCGGATCGTGCACGCCGGTGGACATACGTTCCACGTGCGGATAGCCGCAGAGAAATTGCGAATCCCGCGGGCTGATGTCCCGGACGGCGGCGCCGGCTTTGAGGGGTTGAGAGGACATGAGCAACTCTTTTGAACTACGAAATGCGCGAAACACACGAAAGAAACAGCCTCATAACCAAGACACTGTCTGACCGTAATGACATAATCATTTACAGCAGAATCATGGGAAATGGAGAAGCGAGTGCCGATCGAAATGATTTTGACATCAATGATTCTGTCGTGGTTAAAAAAATTCACTGGGTTGCGGGCGATAGCCCGCTTTGGGTTCTCTTGCGGAAATTACGTCCTTTCTCTTTGACCCGTTGAACCCTGCCGGGCTTATCCCAGCAGTTTCTTTTCCACTTCGCCGATGGATTCCTCGATGATGTCCATGCCTTTGTGGGCGGCGTTGTCGGGCATGACGATCGGCGGGCTCATCCGGAGGATGTGTCCGGCCGGAATCCAGGCCAGGCCTTTCCGGAACGCGTGCTGATAGACGAGCTTGCCGGCCTCGTCGAACGGCTCCTTCGTTGCCTTGTCCTTGACCAGTTCGACGCCCAGGAGACAGCCCTTGCCGCGCGTGTCGCCGACGATCCGGAACTTCTGTTTCCAGGCGTCCATCCGCTTGTGGAAGAGCGTCTCGAGTTCCCGGGCCCGTTCCAGCAGGCCTTCCTCCTCGATGACTTCGAGGCTGGCCAGGGCCGCGGCGCAGGCCATGGGGTTGCCGCCATAACTGGTGGAAGCGCTGATCTTGTCCACGCCTTCCGCGAAGGGCGCGCGCACGGCCATGGCCGTGACCGGGAACCCGTTGCCGAACCCCTTGCCGATCGTGACGACGTCGGGCAGGGTGTTCCAGTGTTCCATGCAAATCCACTTGCCGGTGCGTCCGATGCTCGTGAGCACCTCGTCGGCCACCAACAGGATCTTGCGCTCGTCCAGGAACTTGCGGAGTTTCGGGAAGAAATCGTCCGGCGGGATGATTGTGCCGCCCCAGCCCTGGATGGGCTCGAGCACGAAGGCGGCGACCTGGTTGGTCGTGCTTTCCTTGATGAAAAGATCGTAGAACTCCAGGTATTTCTCCGTGTCCAGCGTGCCGTCGGGACGCGCCCACAGCGGCCGGTAGGTGTCCGGCCGCGGCACCATGTAGAAGCCCGGACTGCGCGTCGGCCCGTTGAACTTGTTCATGCGGGCGAGGCTGACCGCGTGGCCGCTCTTGCCGTGGAAATCGCGGAAGCAACTGATGAACTCGTTTTTGCCCGTGGCGGCGCGGCACGTGCGCAGCGCGGCCTCCACGGCGGTCGTTCCGCTGTCGTAGAGTTGGAAGCATTTCAGGTCGCCGGGCAGGACGGCCGCCATCTTCTCCAGCAGGCGCACCTTGATCTCGCTGGTGAAGTCGTGGGCGTTCATCAGTTTTTTGGCATAGGTGGCGACCGCCTCGGAGATTTTCGGATGGCAATGCCCCAGGGTGGTCACATAGATGCCGCTGGAGAAATCGATGTAGCGGTTGCCGTCGGCGTCGGTCAGGGTGCAGCCCTGGCCGGACTCGAAGGCGACGGGAAAGAGCCGCACCTGTTCGGAGAGCCCGCGGATATGCTTGACGGCGCGCGCGTGGAGCGCCTGGCTCTTCGGTCCGGGCAGGGTGGCGGTCTTGATGGACGGAAACTGCTTCAGATCAACGGCGTAAGCGGCGGGATTGTATTTTCCCATGATCGGAATTCCTTTCGTGAAAGGGGCCATTACACCACGCCGGCGAAGATGCGCAAGCGAAATCCGCCCCGAAAAATGGTTGAAAATAGCTACGAAGGCAGCCTGATCTATGCCTACACCTTCGGATTCCTGGAGAGCGTGGCGGGGTGGCTGACGGATGTGGGGTAAAAGAAAGGTTCTGGGTTTTAGGTTTTGGGTGGTCTTAAGCGAAGGCGGATGGTAGGGGGTTGGTGTTACGATCGCTCGGAAGCTGGCCTGAAACAAGGGCGTCTGTCATCCCAGGTGGCCCGGCCGCTTGCTACTCTGCGAAGTGTGGCTTTCGCTACGAAGCACGAGCCGCGGGCGGGTGGGTGGACAGAGCAAGCCCGCGCGGCGGAGCGCACGGGCCACCTTATTTCGGTTGTCCTGAAAATTCCGGCCACAGGCGGGTGGCCTTTCTAGCCGCTGGTGTTGAAACATCACGCCGAGTTCCTCGAGATCGCCGAAGAGCCGTTTCGCATCACGTCGCGAGCAAGGGAAGCGTTCCACCTTCGGCAGACCTATAGTTTTGATCTTTATATTCAGGCTCGGTACACGTCCTTGCGGTGGCCGACCTTCACAACACAGACCACCAGCGTAGCGTCCTGGATTTCGTAAAGCACGCGGTACACGCCGCACCGAAGCCGGTACTTCTCCGCGCCGCACAGTTTTTTCGACTGCGGGGGGCGGGGGTTGTCGGCAAGGGCTTGAATGGCCGCTATGATTCGCCGGACATCCCGCCTGGGGATTGGGTCCAGGTCTTTGCCGACCGACTTGCGGAAGCGCAGTTCATAGCTTGCCATTGCGCTTGAGCTCCTTGACGAAATCCTCAAACGCCATGGTTGGCTCGGCCTTCCGGGCGTCGAAAACGCTCAGATCCTCCGCGTCTTCCGCCAGTTCGCCGCGGATGGCATCGTTGAGCAAGTCGGACAGGGAGCGCGACGTTTCGACGGATTTCAACCGAAGGGCTTTGTGCAGGGCCGGCTCAAGATAAACCGTGGCTCGCCTGGTCAATGCGGTCATTCCACACCTCCATTTCTAAGCACACCCTAGCCATACAACGTTATAACGTCAAGACGTTGTTTGGCCCTTACCCTCACACGCCCCAGCCGCGCCGGATCGCGGAATGGACGCGACCAATCCGCGATTCGACGAGGAATGGCCATGCCTCATCGTCAACAAACAAGCCGACTGCTTCGCCGTCGGCCGGCCCGTCTGGTCGCCCGTCCGCACCCTGCACTCACAATTGCCGTGACGCGCCCGACACGAGGAAACGTCCCTGAGGGGAATGCTGAAGTAGGTCGGGCATTCCTGCCTGACCGTCTGCGCGCCTCATTCCGTCTCCACCCCGACAAATGCAATCAGCCGGAAAAACCCCTGCGAAGAAAAATGAAAAACACCAAGATTCTCGGCCCCCTCGACCTTCACCGTGGTTCCCCGTCTTTGGTTGCTTCAAGCATTTTTTTGATCCTTTCGATCAACTGTCGATCGGTTCTTGTTCCATACGACAGGTTGACGTGAAGATGACGTGCGCCTTTATCAATGGCGTAGGCATCGAAATAGGTTGTCCAGTAAGGCTCCTTAATCTCCAGATTAGTCTCGGCAGCCCCTGCATAGACTCCGTCTTGCACCGCAATGCTCAGAAGCAGACCATCTGAATCCGGACCAATCTCATTGGTGGGTTCCCTTGAAATCTTTCCGGTTTTGTCGGACCTGTAGACAAGATAACTGCGGGTGTTCTGTTCCAGTATCAATTGGTTCCCCTCAATCCGAATCGTTGCCCTGGCGTCACTGACGATTTCCATCAACCGTAACCGAAGGCTCGTCAGGATCAGTGGAGAGTTATTGTCCGTCGGCTCAGAGACGGCCGCGCCGGACACCAGTATTGCCATTCCAACAATGATCAGACGTCTTTTCATAATTTCGTTCCGCCGAACAGTTCGTATGCGTCACAGCCTTAATTTCCAACGTGGCGCGGAAGGTGCCCGCCGCGGGCGCGCGTTACCTTCCAGCGCCTGGTTGGCCTGTTTTTGGTGTTGTCTGAGGATACTGCTTGTCGCGCCTCTGTTGTTCAACCTTTGCGTGTCTGGCTTCGTTTTGCTTCTGCTCTTTAGCCTTCTCCTTCTTGCCCTTCGTGTCGCCCATGGGGTGACTCCTTTCTGGTGATATCGTCACATTTCGCGGTGCGTGTGAGCTCCTATCTTCCGATCTCTTCGAGTCATCCTGTATTCCCGGGGCCCACGACCAGCTGATCCGCCTTCGCCCCGCCCCCTTATCCATCCTTCAGGTCTCATCCCTCAGCCCTTGTTTTTCCGCCCTCTCGGTAATTTCTATTCTAAGGCCTGACCCTACGGGCTTCCCTCGTCCCTCAGCACGTCCCCGTGCGCTATCCAATACGGCTTCAGTCTAGCGCTCATTGCTCCGCAAAGCAATGGGCATGACAGCCTTGTGGCGAATCCTTTCGTCAGAGCCATTCCTGGCGGTGGGCGGCGGCGTAATGGCGGATCGTCTTTTTGTGGAGATAGTAGTCGGCGTTGACGTCCTTGCCGGCCTCAAGGTGGTCCTTCGCGAGGACGTAATCCTTCTCATGGTGCTGGTGCTCCACGAGCAGGTCGTCCCGGACGACGATCGGCACGCCGGCGTCGGGCAGCCGGTCCGCGAAATCGTTGTCGCCCCAGGCGATGCCGCCGGAGTCGGAGAACAGGGGGTCGAAGCCGCCCATGTGGATGTAATGCTTCTTCTCCATCACACAGCAGAAGCAGAGCCGCGCGTTGCGGTGGATCGAATGCTGGAACCATCGCTCGAACCGGCCGTCCGGCCCCAGGCTGGCGCACGCGCAGACGATCACGCACGCCTGGCGCGCGAACTCCTCGGTGCAGCCGGCGAGGATGTTGACGGGGTGGCGGCACTCGGGATTGGTGATGACCAGATACCGGCCCTCCGCCTCGGCGGCCCCCCAGTTGTAGAGTTTGCAGGGGTTCCGGATCGGCTCCCGGCACTCGAGGATCTTGAAGCGCACCCGGTCGCGAAAACGGTCCACCACCTCGAGGAAGGCCGCGTGCTTCCCGGCGTCTTTCAGGTTTTTCCGGTCTTCGATGACGATGAGCTCGTAGAGGTCCGTCGGATACTGCCCGGCAAAGCTGGCCAGCGTGCTCTCGAATTGGAGGGGGCGGTGATAATACGGCATGATGATGCTATAAGCGGACATAGATGCGATCCTGAACCTTCTGGCGCGGAACTTCAAGACCTCTTTGCCGGGGCATGATCGGAAACGCTGCGTCTCGCGCTTGCCTTTCGCGCTTCAATTCGCCATAGTCATCCGCGCGTCAATGAATACCGTGGCTACAGTCTTGATGTTTGGAAGCCTGGCGGCCGTGGCGCTGCTGTTGTTTCTCGTCTGGCGCCGGCTTTCGGCGTTCGGGAATGACGCCGCGCTGATGGCCCGGCTGGACACCCTCGAAAAACTCCAGGAACGCCTGGAACGTGCGGTGCGCGAGGAGCTGGCCAGGAACCGCGATGAAACCGCCGGCCAGGCGTCAACAGGCCGCGAAGAACTGCGGGGCACGCTCAAGCAGGTGAGCGATTCGCTCGTCAGGAGCGTCGGCGAAATCTCCACCGCGCAGAAACAGCAATTGGAGAGCATGACCGGCCGGCTCGAGGCCCTGACCCGCGCCAACGAACAGAAGCTGGAAGCCGTCCGCGGCATCGTGGAACAGCGGCTCCAGAAGATCCAGGAGGAGAACGGCGCCAAGCTCGATCAGATGCGGCAGACGGTGGATGAAAAACTGCACGGGACGCTCGAAAAACGGCTCGGCGAATCGTTCAAGCAGGTCAGCGACCGCCTGGAACAGGTGCATCGCGGCTTGGGCGAAATGCAGACGCTTGCCGGCGGTGTGGGCGATCTGAAACGTCTCCTGGCGAACGTCAAGCTGCGGGGCGGCTGGGGCGAGGTGCAGTTGGGCGCCTTGCTGGACCAGATGCTGACACCGGACCAGTATGACCGGAATGTCGCGACGAATCCCGACAGCCGCGAGCAGGTCGAGTTCGCCATCCGCCTTCCCGGCCGGGACGGGTCCCGGGAGTCCATCGTCTGGCTGCCGATCGACGCCAAGTTTCCCCGGGAGGATTATGAACGCCTCCAGGCCGCCCAGGACAAGGCCGACGAGGAAGGTGTCAAGGCGGCCTCGAAAGACCTGGAAACGCAGTTCAAGAAGTGCGCCAGGGATATCCGCGAAAAATATCTGAACCCGCCGAAAACCACGGATTTCGGCATCATGTTTCTTCCCACGGAGGGCCTCTTTGCGGAGCTGATCCGCCGGCCTGGGCTTGTGGACACGCTCCAGAGGGAGTTTCGAGTCGTGGTGGCCGGCCCCACTACGCTGGCGGCCCTGTTGAACAGCCTGCAGATGGGATTCCGGACGCTCGCCATTCAGCAGCGGTCCGGCGAGGTCTGGCAGCTCCTGGGCGCCGTGAAAACGGAATTTGGAAAATTCGCCGAAACTCTGACGGCCGTTCAGGCCAAGCTGGGCCAGGCGGCATCCACCCTGGACGACGCTGCCCGGAGAACGAAACGTATTGAACAGAAACTCCGGGATGTCCAGCAGGTCGCCATGTCCGAGGCGCAGGCCCTTCTGGGGGTACCGTCGGGCAACGATTCACAGTCGGGCGGGCAACCGTGAACTATTCAACCCGGGATTGAGCCCATGAATCCACGCGAACGATATCTTGCGACGGTGAAGTTCGAAACGCCCGATCGGATTCCGCTGGAGCCGGGAGGCGCCCGCAAATCCACGCGCGACACGTGGCTTCGCCAGGGACTGCCCCGCGAGGTGGCCAATATCAATGACTATGCCTACCGGCAGGCCGGCGGCACGCTGGACTGGCCGGAACCGGCCGTGCCGTTCTGGGTGAATGAGCGCATGATCCCCCAGTTCGAGGAAAAAGTCCTGGAGCGGAAGGAGCGTTCCCAGATCGTGCAGGACTGGAAGGGCAATATCTGCGAGATTGGCAACGAGTTCACGCCGGAATATCTGCGGAACGCCATCGACTTTGTGACGCGCCGCTGGATCAAGTGTCCGGTGGAGTCCCGGGCGGATTGGGAGGACATGAAACGGCGGTATAATCCGGATGACCCCGTCCGGTTCCCGGGCGACGCTTCCGCCGTGTCGCGGCGGATGGCCGCGCGGACATCCTACGCGGCCATCTATTTCTCGGGGCCGTTCTGGCAGTTGCGGGAGTGGCTGGGGTTTGAAAATCTCTGCACGCTGTTCTATGACGATCCGGCTTTCGTGCGCGACATGATCGCGTTTTGGACGGATTACATCAGCCGGCTCCTGGAAAACACATTCAAAATAGCCGTTCCCGACGAAGTGCATCTTTCGGAGGATATGGCCTATAAAAGCTTTTCCATGATTTCCCCGGCCATGACGAGGGAATTCATTCTGCCCACCTATAAACGGTGGGGCGCGATCGTCCGGAAGGCGGGCTGTCCCGTGTACGCCATGGACTCCGACGGGTTCGTCGGCGAACTGATTCCTCTCTGGATCGAGGCGGGTATCAATCTCTGCGATCCGCTCGAAGTGGCCGCCGGCAACGATTTGCCGGCTCTGCGCCGACAGTTCGGCCGGACCATCGCCTTCCGTGGCGGTGTGGACAAACGGGCCATGGCCAAGGGCGGAACGGCGATCGAGGCGGAGCTGCAACGGCTGGAGCCGGTGATCCGGAACGGCGGCTATATTCCCGGCTGCGATCACGGGGTGCCGCCCGATATCGCCTGGCCCGACTACGTGAAGTTCGTCAAATTACTGGCCCAAACCACCGGCTGGCTCTAAGCATGCACCCCAGCTCCTACAACCGCATGAGTTCTTTCACGGAACGATTCCTGGCTTCGTTGCGGCAATCCCGGCTCATGATCCTGGACCTGGGCAGCCAGGATATTCATGGCTCCTACAAGCCGTTGTTCGTCAATCCCCTGTGGAGCTATGTGGGAGTCGATATTGCGCCGGGGAAAAACGTGGATCTGGTGTTGTCCGATATCTACCGGTGGACGGAGCTGGCGGATGACCTGGCGGACGTCATCGTTTCCGGCCAGACATTCGAGCATATCGAATTCTTCTGGCTCACGATGGCGGAGATCCGGCGCGTGTTGAAGCCGAACGGGTTGCTGTGCATCGTGGCTCCGTCGTCGGGCTTCGAGCACCGGCACCCGGTGGACTGCTGGCGGTTCTATCCGGACGGCATGCGGGCGCTGGCGAAATCTGCCGGGCTGGAGGTGCTGGACGTGACGTGGAGCCACGAGGACAGGGACTGGAACGATGTCTCGCTCGTCGCCCGGAAAAAATGAGATTCGCCTTGATTCGCGTGGATTAGCGACGATTAGCGGGCACTTCCGGATATCCGGATGTTCCTGTGTGTGACTCGGCAATGGCTAACAGCCTATAGCCTACAGTCCAAACAACCTCCCCTGTAACTTCGGTTTTTTTTTGGGGGGGGGGGCGGATTTTGGCATTCGTTTTAATCAGTCATGAAAAACCTCCGAACAAAGGCGTCATGAACCGTGTCATCAAGTACCGAATCTCCCCTA
>JACQHI010000426.1 GCA_016199105.1 Lentisphaerota bacterium
AGGTCCCGCTGTACTGGGGAAATGCTCCGAAAAGTACAGCGGGGGCTGCGAACCTGCTGTTTTTCGTACAGCTCAAGCGCCATAATGCGAATTGCTGAAATTTAGCACTGCCCTGTTGCCTGGGAAAAAATACTATGCCATAGTATTCCTTCCAACAACAAAACCTTGGACTTGTTTTAACGCGGTTTTACTGCCGCAAGGAAAGGACGTGCCATGTCGCAGTGTTCGAATGCCGGACAGAACAAAATGAGCTGTAATTGCACGTATGAGCCGTGTTCGCGAAAGGGGAACTGTTGCGCCTGTCTGCGGTATCACCTGGACATGAACCAGCTCCCGGCTTGCGCGTTCCCGGACGACGTGGAATGCTCGTATGACCGGACCTTCCGCCGGTTTGCCCAGCTCTATTCGCGTTGAGCCCGATACCCTGAGTAGTTACCATGCCGGATACCAACCGACGGACGGACGAAGCGTCCGGACCTTTCTTCCAGGTTCTCGCCGCCGATCCGCGGTCCGCCGCGCGGCGCGGACGGTTGCGCCTGTCCCACGGAACGGTGGAAACCCCCGTTTTCATGCCCGTGGGCACCCAGGGGACAGTCAAGGCGCTGTCGCCGGCGGACCTGGAAACGGCGGGCGCGCAGATGATTCTCTGCAACGCCTATCATTTGCGCGTGCGGCCCGGCATGGAGGTGGTGGAAGCCCTCGGGGGGTTGCACCGGTTCATCAACTGGACAAGGCCGATCCTGACCGACAGCGGCGGCTACCAGGTGTTCAGCCTTTCTGACCGCCGCACGGTGACCGATGCGGGAGTGGAATTCAGCTCGCACGTGGACGGCGCCCGCCTGTTTCTGGGGCCGGTGGAAGCCATGGAGATCCAGCGCCGTCTGGCCTCCGACATCGCCATGGTGCTGGACGAATGCCCGCCGTATCCCTGCGAGCATGATTACGCTTGTCAAGCGGTGGACCGCACACTAGCATGGGCGGCTCGTTGCGTCGAACAGGAAAGGGCGCCGGGCCAGAAGGTGTTCGGCATCGTACAAGGCGGCGTCCATACCGAGCTGCGCGAACGTTGCGCGAAGGCGCTGAGCGCCATGCCGTTCGACGGCTATGCCGTCGGCGGGGTGAGCGTGGGCGAGCCCGAAATCCTGATTGCGGGGGGGGTGTCGGCCTGCGTCGGCCATTTGCCTTTCGACAAGCCGCGCTACCTCATGGGCGTGGGCTGGATGGATCAGATTCTGGAGGCGGTGGCGCGGGGCGTGGATATGTTCGACTGCGTGATTCCCACGCGCCTGGCCCGCAATGGGAACGCGTTGACGCGCTCCGGGCGGGTGTGCGTCAAGGCCGGGGCGCGCAAGAGCGACCCCCGCCCGATCGAAGAGGGGTGCGATTGCGCGGCCTGCCGGGGATTTTCCAGGGCGTATATCCGGCACCTGCTGAATGTGGGGGAGATACTGGGCGTGCACCTGTTGACGGCGCACAACGTGTTCCGGTACATGGCGTTCATGGCGGATATTCGCGCGGCCCTGGAGCGCGGGCAATTCGAGGAATTTCGGCGGCGGTTTTACCAAACATACGTCAGGCACAATCAGGAGATTCACGAATGAATGGACTTTTCATGCCGACCGCGCTGGCCATGATGGGACCCGCGCCCGGCGGCGGGCAGGGCGGGCAATCGCCCATGATGCTCATCGGCTGGCTGGTGATCATGGTGGCGCTGTTTTATTTCATGCTGATCCGTCCCCAACAGCGGAAGGAGAAGGAACGCAAGGCCCTGATGGAGGGGATCAAATCCGGCGATCGCGTGATTTTCAGCGGCGGCATCGTCGGCACGGTGACCAATGTCAAGGACAAGACGTTGGCCGTCAAAGTCGCCGACAACACAAAAATCGAAGTTCTGCGAGGCGCGGTCAACCGCATTCTCCAGAAGGACGAAGAGCTGACGTCGGACATATAAGGAGTGATGGGCATGAGCAAGCAGGCTCTTTGGAAATGGTTGATTCTGATTTTACTGACGGCCTTTTCGCTGGCCTTGATTTATCCGCCCGGGGAGAAGATCCGGCTGGGCCTCGATTTGCGGGGAGGCACGAGTTTCACCGTGGAAATCACGGCCTCCAATGTCGAGGCGCAGTTGCGCTCCGATCCGGACCTGAAGGAGGCGACGGACGCCGAAATCGCCCGCCGGGTGCCCCTTGAAGTCAAGAAGATGCAGGAGCAGGTGCTGGAGATCATCCGGAACCGCGTGGACGCCATGGGCCTCTCGGAGCCCGTGATCTACCCCGAAAAAGACAACCGGGTCGTCGTGCAGATTCCCGGTTTGAAGGAGGAACAGCGGGAGCAGGCCGCCAAGACGATCAAAAAAGCCGCCTATCTCGAGTTCAGCATGGTCCATGACGAGAACGACAAGCTCGTGGAAAAGCTGTTCGCCCGCGGGCTGTCGCCGGAAGGCTATAAGATCGTCTCGGAGGAAAACCGCGGCCGATCCCGCCATTTTTACAAACGCGATCTGAAGCCGGGCGAAAAGGACGTCGTGGACGAGAATTTCCGCGCCCGGATGGAAACCTTCCAGGCGCCGACCGGCTTCCGTTTCCTGCTGATGGAGGAGAAAGTCGGCGCGCAGAAGTTGTATATCCCCTATTTCGCCAGGAAGGTGAGCGAATTGAAGGGCGATTCCCTGAAGAGCGCCGGGATCGAATACGATCAGATGAGCCGGCCTTATGTGACGTTGAAATTCAACAAGAAGGGGTCGGTGCGGTTCGCGGACATCACGTCGAAGTACGCGCCGGGAGGGATCAAAAACCCCAATCCGGAAGGCCGCCGCTATCTGGCCATCGTCATGGATGGCAAGCTCTATTCCGCGCCCTACATCAAGACGGCCATTTTCGGGGGTGAAGCCGTCATCGAAGGCGATTTTTCCATGCAGGAGGCGCAGGAGCTTGCCATCGTGCTGCGTTCCGGTTCCCTTCCGGTGCCGGTGGAAATCGTGTGGACCGTCAGCGTGGATCCGACGCTGGGCAAGGAGTCCATCCGGAGCGGCACGACGGCGGCCCTCTATGGCAGCATTGCCGTGGCTGCTTTTATGATCGCCTATTATCTGATGACCGGTGTCATCGCCAACATCGGGTTGCTGTTCAACCTGATTCTTCTGCCGCTCGGATTGATGGTGACGGCGGGATTCCTCGGCCTGTTTGCCGGAAGCTCCATGATGTCGTCGTCGGCGATCGCCCTGCCGGTGCTGACCTTGCCGGGCATTGCGGGCATCGCCCTGACGCTGGGCATGGCGGTTGACGCCAACGTGCTGATCAACGAGCGCATCCGGGAGGAGTTGCGGGCGGGCAAGCGCCTGGTGACCGCCGTCGAGGCGGGCTACGAGCGCGCCTTCCTGACAATTTTCGACTCGAACATGACCACGGTGATCGCGGCGGTGATCCTGTTCTTCTTCGGGACGGGCGCCATCCGCGGCTTCGGCATCACGCTGGCGGCCGGTATCGTCGTGAGCATGTATTCCTCCGTGGTCGTCACCCGCATGGTCTTCGATTTCGTCGTCGCCCGGACCAATCTCCAGACGCTCCACATGCTCACGTTTTTCAAGGTCACGGCCATCGATTTCCTCGCCCGGCGGAAACTGGCCGTCTCCCTGTCGCTGGTCGTCATCATCGGCACCTGGGCTTTCATTGGCGTTCGCGGGTTCCGCGACAAGGCCCTTGTTCTCGGCACCGATTTCACCGGCGGCTCGTCCATCACGTTTGCCTTCAACCAGAAACAGCCGGAGGACAAAATCCGCGCGGCCATCGAGGCCCGGGGTGTGCGGGACGTGAACATCCAGTACCAGAAGGCCATGGAGATGTCCGCGGAATACCTTCAGGTCCGCACCGGCTTCGGGGCCGGGGACAAAGCCAAGGCGGCGGTGAGCGAGACGTTTGCCTCCGCGGGCTACCATGTCATCGGCGAGGACAGTCTGGGACCGCAGATCGGCGGCGAGGTCATGCTCAAGGCCGTGTATGCGCTGACCATCGCCCTCCTGTTGATGATCGTCTATATTTCCTGGCGGTTCGAATTCGCCTTCGCCATCGGCGGCATTGTGGCGCTGTTCCACGACGTGCTGATGGCCGCGGGTCTGTATTGCCTCTGCGGCCGCCAGATCAACATGACGATCGTCGCGGCCCTGCTGACGATCATCGGGTATTCGATCAACGACACGATCGTGATCTTCGACCGGATCCGGGAGAACGTGAAACTGATGCGGGACAAGAACTTCATCGAAATCTGCAATTTGAGCATCAATCAGACCCTGAGCCGGACCATCCTGACGTCGTTCGCCACCGCCTTGTCGGTGCTGATGCTCTTCTTCTTCGGGGGGGGCGCCATCAATGACTTCGCGCTGATCATGATCTTCGGCATGATATCCGGAACCTATTCCACGGTCTTCATCGCGACCCCGGTGATGATCTGGTTTAAAAGCAAGCAGAAGGAACACCCTGCCGTGGCGGCTAAAGCTTGAAACTCTGGAAAACCGCCGGGACCGACGCTCCGCGGGTCGCGGCGCTGGCCGGGGAGCTGAAGCTTCCCTGGCCGGTCGCGGCGGCGCTTCTTGGCTTGCCGTTGCGCGACACGGACACCATCGCCCGATTCCTCAATCCCCGGTTGAGCGATCTCACGGATCCCTTTCTGTTGCCGGACATGGACGCGGCGGTTTGCCGCATCTGGAAGGCGTTGGATGACGGCGAGCCCATCGCCGTTTTCGGCGATTATGACGCCGACGGCATCACCAGCACGGCTCTGCTGGTGCGGCTGCTGGGCCGGCTGGGCGGAACCGTCAGGGCCTGGCTGCCGAGCCGGCTCCAGGAAGGCTATGGCCTGAGCGTGGAAGCCTTGCGGCGCTGCCTGTCCTCCTTCCAGCCGACATTGTTGATCACGGTGGATTGCGGCACGACCGCCGTGGACGCGGTTGAGCTGGCCAGGGACTCCGGGATCGACGTCATTGTGACCGATCACCATGAGCTGGCCGAGGGACGGACACCGGCCCGCGCCCTGGCGGTGGTGAACCCCAAGCGCGGCGACAACGCGGACTTGAAAAATCTTGCCGGGGTCGGCGTCGTTTTCAAGCTGTGCCATGCGCTCTTGAAGCGGGCCCGTGAGCAGCATCGTGAAAAGGCCATAGCAATCGATTTGCGCGACTATCTGGACTGGGTGGCGCTGGGTACGGTGGCGGACATTGCCTCCTTGCTGGGCGAAAACCGCATCCTGGTCCGGCACGGTCTGGCGCGCTTGAACCGGGCGGGCACGCCGGGCCTTGAGGCGCTGATCGCCGTGGCGGGAGTCCGGCGACCGGTGGAGGCCGGTCATGTCGGCTTTTACCTGGGACCGCGTCTGAATGCCATGGGACGCCTGGGCGATCCGGGAACGGCCTTGGAACTCTTATTGACGGAGCATGCCGGGCGGGCGCGCGAGCTGGCGATGCAGATGGATGCCCGCAACCGGGAGCGTCAAGATATCGAATCGCGTATTTTCGACGATGCCCTGGCCATGATGGAATCGTTTTTCAATCCGGCGGTTCATTTCGGGCTGGCGATCGGGCGGGCGGGCTGGCATCCGGGCGTGATCGGGATTGTCGCGTCGAAACTGGTTTCCCGTTACCGCCGGCCCACCATCCTGATCGCCTTCGGGGAAGACGGCAAGGGGCGTGGGACGTGCCGCAGCATCGAGGACTATAATATCCTGGACGGCTTGAACGCCTGTTCGGATCTGCTGCTCGCTTATGGGGGGCATGAAATGGCCGCCGGGCTGGAAATCGAGAGCCGGAATTACGAGGCGTTCCGTAACCGCTTCAATGACGCCGTCTGCCGGTCGTTGACAGGCCGGGATTTCCGTCCTGTCCTGCGAATCAGCGCCTGGGTGGATTTCGCGGACTTGAATCCATGCCTTCTCGACAGTCTCCAGGCGTTGAAACCTTTTGGACAGGACAATCCCGCGCCGGTCTGGGCGCTCCGGAACGTGATGCCGGCCGCCCCGCCGCGGCGGATCAAGAACAAGCATCTGGCCCTGACATTCGGCGATGCGGGCCGCCGGTGGCCGGCCATCGCGTTCGGCATGGCGGACCGCGACATCCCCTCCGGCCCACTTGACATCGCTTTCACGTTGGAGCAGAATGCGATGTCGGAAAACGCGTTGCAATTGAAAATCCTGGATTTCAGGGCGCACGAATAATAAATGCGCATGGTTCACGGTTCAACGGTTCCGCCGTCGCCTGGGAGGCTTCCGCAGTCGCTGAAAAAGCTATGGCGGACGAGATGGCGGACAAGTCACGGTTACCGGGTTATCGGATTTCGGCTGTCCGCGATGAAACGGCGAGTCGGCGAAGCGGCGAAACGGGGAATGATGAGAGGAGTGCGTTGATGAACGTGATCAAGCGCTATCGCGAGTTGAAGTCGCCGTCTCCCCATCTCGCCGTCTCTCCGTTTCGCAGTCTCCTGAACCCCGAAACCCCTGCCCGCAGTGCTGCGCGAAGCGCTTCGCACAGCGCTGCAGGCGGGTGAACCCCGGAGGGGGATCCTCATGCCGATTCGCGAGTACCAGGCGGACAACCCGGAGAAAGCGTGCGCGTATTGTCGCGAGAGTTTCGAGCAACTGGAGAGCCTGCAGTCGCCTCCCATCGAGAGCTGTCCCCGCTGCGGCGGCCGCGTCATCCGCCTGATCTCGGCGCCGCGGGTGTTGGGCTCCAAGAGCGGCCTGGACGACCGGGCCAAGTCGGCCGGGTTTCACAAATTCAAAAAATTGGGCCGCGGCGAATATGAGCGGAAATATTAATAAATACATTTTTGGCCCTGTCCCGTCGCGGCGATTCGGGTTGTCGCTGGGCGTCGATCTTCTGCCGCCCAAGACCTGCACGATGAATTGCCTTTTTTGTCAGCTTGGACAGACCCCCACCCAGACGCTGGAACGGAAAGACTATGTGCCGATGGACGCGGTTTTGGCGGAGCTGAACGCGTGGTTCGAGCAGGGGGGCAAGGCGGATTATGTCACTCTGGCCGGCTCCGGCGAACCGACACTGCATCTGCGGTTCGGGGACGTGTTAAAGGCCGTCCGGGCGCGGGGCGGGACACGCTCCGCCTTGTTGACCAACAGTTCCTTGCTGTATTTGCCGGAAGTGCGCGGCGCGGCCTGCCTGGCCGACGTGGGCAAGGTGTCGCTCTCCGCCTGGGATGACGCCTCGTTCCAGGCGGTCAACCGTCCGCCTCCCGGCCTGACCTTCCGGCGGCTTATCGAGGGCTTGACGGCATACCGGACGATGTTTTCCGGGAAATTATGGCTGGAAATTTTTCTGGTGCCGGGCCTGAATACGGAGCCGGGGCAGGTCAAGCACATCGCCGACTGGGCGAAGCGCATCCAGCCCGATCGCATCCATTTCAACACCGCGGTGCGGCCTGCCGCCGACAAGCGGGTTGCCGCGCTCCCGCCCGAACAGATGAAACATCTGGCCGCGTTGTTCGATCCCCCGGCGGAGATCATCGCCGACTTTGGCGGCTCGGCAGCGGAGAAGAAGGAGCTGACCGAAGAGGCCGTTCTGGCCATTCTGCGCCGTCATCCCTGCACGGAGCGGGATTTGGTGTTGGTGTCCGGCGCGGAGCCCGCGCCCCTCCGGGCGCTCCTGGCCAAGCTCGAGGCGGCCGGAAGCATCCGCCGCGAGACCCGCCAGGGCGCGGCGTATTATTCGAGCAACCGCTGAAAGAAGGCATGCGCACACTTTGTAAAGTGTGCACAGGGCGGCGCCGTCTGTTTTTCCGTCAACCATTAAGCCGACGCGCAGTGTCAGCGTAATGGGCGAATTTTGGGCCGGCCATAGTGTGGATAGCCCTGCTGCCATCAGCGCTTGATTGTTTAGGAGGCGTTTGAGTGAGCATCTGGATTGTTAAGCAATCCCAAATAATCGCACGGCGGGTGATGGAAGTCGGGTCGCCGACGATTGGGATGGCCATTGCTGCTGTTTGCGCTTTCCATGTAATTTCAACAACAGACGCCTGGGGACAAAAAGAGAATTCCACGCCGCTTTCTTTTGAGGCGATCCTACAAGGTTTGAATTCCAAACAGGGCGAGGAGTTGAAAGAATTCATCGTCCATTTGGATTATGCATACGATAAGTCCTTGCTGACCGATAGCGAAAACGATCGTATCATCGAACGTTTGCTCGCCATCCAAAATACCGATCCGTATCGGGAAATTCTTGCCGTCAAGAGAGGGAGAGTGACAACGTTTCCGAATCGCGATGTCGCCCGGCCATGCGTTTTTCGATTCCAATGGCAGAACACCGTCAATCGTCTGCGCCGACTCCCGCTGGAACAGCGGGTTGCCGGAATCATGGAAGATATCGCGCATCCCCCAACAAATTTTGCTTACGGAACAACTGCGTGTTATTCGAAAGAGCTTGCGGCGGCGGGGAGCAATGCGGTTCCGTTTATTCTGCGGTTTAAACCGAAAGAACCTTACGCGCGTAGGGCCATCATCAACGCGCTGGCCGCCATCGGCGATCCCCGAGCCGCGGATTACATCATCGAAGTTTTGAAAATTCAAGATGATGCCTTCCGATCAGAGAGGCCGATTGCGGCCAGTTCCCTGGCGCAGTTCGACGGAAAGAAAGTGATCCAGGCGCTTATTGAGGCGCTGAAGGACGAAACCTGCGAAGCGCTTGATCGCGGCCGCAGTGCGCAACAGCATTCGATGCCTCATATTTCACGCGTGGGGCGGTATTACTCCGTTCAGCATGCCGCTTCGCAGTCGCTGACGCGCCTCACGGGAAACGACTGGGGGTTGCTTTTTAACGAGGATTATCGCACCTGGTCGGCCTGGGCGAAGTTCTCGCATCGTGGCCGATTTAAGCCGGCGGAGGTGCGTCGTTCGACGGAAGAGACCGCGATGCTGATCGAAAAAATGTTTCATCGTTACATGTCGGCTCGTCCCAACCCCTGGCAATCCCAGAATGACATGGATACGGATGAAGCCCTTTGCGGTCTTGCGGAGGACCTGAAGCAGTTCGGTGAAACGGTTGTGTCCTTGCTCGTTACCGAGTGCGGCACAAGGATCGGCGAGTCGCCCGAGTGGACGGATGTTTTGGCCCCATGGACCTGCCGTCTGTTGCTGCAGCTTCAACAGCCCGACGCTCACCGAGCGGCTTCGGAATTGGCTAGAAAGCACCATGTCAGCCGTTCTCATTTTACGGCGCCCCAGAACCATCAAAGGGTGTCTCCGATGTGGGTGTCTTCGGATGGCGAACGCAATGTGCGGTATTTCGTCGAAGATACGAGCGATTGGCTGGCGTTGAATACAAATGCGGATATCACTTGGATTGACCGGTGTGTCCTCCTTCAGGACATCGCCTTTTTGGAAAGAGCGTCCGGGCACCGCGACCTGCATCGAGCGGTTTGGGCGGAGGCCTTGGAGAGATTGACGCCAGGAAAGCAGTTTGCCATCGCCGATATCCCGTCCGAATTGCTTCACAAGCATGCCGATCTGTGGAAGGCGGTGGCGCTGATGGACGCCTTCGGCGGCCGCAAAGGGTGGGATGCAGGACTCGCGGAACGCGGCGCCGTGAATTTCGGCGGCCGGTTGCCCGCGTGGCGCGCCCTGTTGGCGGATACGAATCTCACGGCGGCGTCGAAAGACGTGCGGCTCTGGAGGGAGTTGAGTGGGGACTTTCGCGACGAATTGCTTGACACCGTGGTGGTGTCGCTCCTGCTTGACTCCGAATATGATCGCGCCCGTCCGAATGTGATGGAGGTCCTCAATGTCTTGCTGGAAAAAGGGAAGTATCACCGAAGCGTGGTCCGTTGGTTTTCGTTGTCCCCTCATGTGTCGAGCGGATCGCCGGAAGCCCGTACTGTGTTGCGCTATTTTCAAAAGGAATTCAAATACCATCGTTCCGACGAACCCCTCAAGGATGCCCTGTTGCGTTTGGTCGCCCTCAAGGGGAGGAGTGCGGATGAGGCTTTTGTTGAGCAACTGGAGGAGGGTGCTGTTCCAACGTATTTCTTTAGGACATCGGAACAAGTCAGCGACGATCTTCTGTATGCGAGGGCCGAGGCCGTTCGCTTTCAATTGGCGTATCGCCGGATACAAGGGGACGATCGGAAGATTGAATATTTACTGACGAACCAGCTGGGCCACCGCGATTATGTCCGGTATTTTGCGCCCGCGCTTGACCTTGCATCCCATCATTATCCGGAGGAGATCATGTGGCAGGTTCTGAACGACATGGAGGCGGATGCCTTTCCGCGATCCGCCGACAGGGTTTTGCGGGAGATGGCGCGCGGTGTCAGGAAAAATCACCCCAAATACGCGTTGATTTGCCGCCGATTGAGCGACTTGGCCAGCCAATCAAACAGTGAGAGTCATCAGGGAATTTATTTCGATATTATGCAATATTTCGAGGATTATTCCGACATGCTGCCCGCCATGCTGGGGCTGCTGGGTAAACTAGGGGAAACGAGGGCGGCCAATATTCTTCTGCATACATGGCGATTGGAAGAACGTTTGGAAAAATGCATGAAGGAGACGGACAACGCGTCTTATCGCCGGCAATTGGCCGGTCTTCTAAAGAAAATCGCAGAACGAAAGAAAGAGGAGCACCCCTGGAAGGTTCAGGTGAAAAAAGAACCCGTGCCGACGGTTAAGCGGTGGCTCTTCCCGAAAAGAATTCGTGACCGGCAGCGGATGCCGGATGCGCTGGCGGTATGGGAAAAGCTTTACGGGTGGGATAATCCCGCTGCGGGGAAGGCGGTCGCGAAGGCCCAACCGCCGATCAAGAAGATCGCGGAGCATGAATATCAGTGGCGGCAGGGTTTGGATGGCCGGCGCTGCCCGCTGCTGGAAATATTTCATTGGAATCGAACGTCGAAGCCTGTTCGATTGAGCAAGGTTCAGTTCAATGGGCAGGATATTATTGCCGGGTCGAATGGCGTGGCTTGGGCTCGATTCTATCCCTCGTCGGAATGTCTGGCGGGGCGATCAGTGGCCTTTCAGATGTCGCTGTCCGATATGCCATCGTCCAATCTCATTGTCGCTTTTTTCGGCGACGATGGAGTGAGCCATCCTGTGACGATAACGCCGCTTAATCGCAATTCGTCGGATCGTCCGAATCCACGGATTACGGATTTTTCCGTTGCAACAGACGGCCGATATGCCTTTATTGCATGGTTGGGCGCGAAAGAGGCAACGGTTAAAACAGCGCATGTCAATGGTGTCGAGGTCACGCATCGAATGCGCCAACTGGCGCGTCCTGGCGGGCATGAACCGATGCGTAATTCCCCGAAACCGGAAGCCGGCGAACCGGGTTGGGTGCGAGTGTGTTTTGATGAGCAGGTCAAGCAGGGCGACGTTGTTCATGTCCGGCTGGGGTTGAGCAATGGCGATGTCGTTCAGCACGTTCAGCGAGCGATGCTGGGGGTATCCTTGGATTCGTTTGCCATTGACGAACACCATCCGTCCCGGCGGCTGTTCAACTTCAGCGAGCCGAGGAAAGTGGAGGAGCTTTTCCTGTGGGCTGGACGCGGGGAAGCATTGGAGCCCGAACGACGGGCCGGCGCTGTGCTGTGTCAGGTGATGGAGTGGCAGGAATCCGGAGAAGAGGCGTTGGTGGGGATTTTTATGGATACTATGGCTTCGCCGAGCAAGACATACCCGGTATATGGGCATATGGGGGATTATTTGGATGTCAGTATTCCGCGTGAAGAACAAAATCTGATTCGCATGTTGTCGGATATGCATTGGGGGCATGAGTCGGCAAGGCCGAAGCCATGGGGCTGGTTGCTGGAGGCACCCTTGCGACGGGCACGCGCATTTTTGCCGCAGGAATTCCGTTTGCTGTCCTATTCCGCCTTGGGCCAGGGCGCGCGTGGCATCCACTGCTTCACGCCATTTGAAACAAGTACGGTGGAAATCGCGTACACGGAACATCCCGCGTTGAAGGACGAGATTGTCCGGATAAACGGGGAAATCAAGCGGTTGGAGCCTTTGTTGTCCATCGCGGCGTCGGTTGGGCGTGAAACGACGAATCTGGATGGCCACAACATTTTTCGACATACGTTATGGTGCGGCGATGCGGGAATGATGGTGATCGTGGGGAATCTTGACGTATCGGTCTCGAATCCAAAACCCGGGGTTTACGAGTTCCAGGCAACCCCGATAACCCATTTGGAAATGCCGATCCGATTGCCGAGTTGGCTGACGCCACCGATGAAAGACGGGGTGATGTTGTGGCAGGACTTAGCCACAGGACGGGTGATCCCCGGTGTCTTGGATAACAACGGACGAAGCAAGGTGCGCCTGCCGGATTTTAATGGGGTCCAAGCACTTTGGCTTTTCAATCTGAATTATCCGTTGAATTGATGTTCGCCTCTTCGTGGACGACCGGGGTTCATGTGATCAGCACGGCGGTCAGGTGGTCGGAGGCGTAGTGCGGGTTCAGCATCCCCGTTTCCTCGTCCACCAGTTTCCGGAGATAGTTTTCCAGTTAACTCTTGCCGAGGCACAACGTTCAAGGTCGCAAATTGCGACCTTGAAGAGAGGCCAGAACATCAAATACTTGCCTTACGCGTTCACCGAGCATGGGGCCATCATGGCGGCAACGGTTCTAAACAGCCCGCAGGCCGTTAAGATGACGATGCGCACACTTCATAAAGTGTGCGCATCGCCGGAAGACCTGTGGACAGCGGTG
>JACQHI010000428.1 GCA_016199105.1 Lentisphaerota bacterium
AAAAAGGACTGGGACCGCGCCCGCCGGGACGGCTGGGTGCCCGGGAAAACCCTGTTCGAGATCGACGATGCGGTCCGGCGCGGCACGATCGTCCAGATGCTGGTCTCGGACGCGGCCCAGAAGAAGATCTGGCCCCTGGTGAAGCAGAACATGACGCCGGGCAGCGCGCTGTATTTCTCGCACGGCTTCTCCATCGTCTATCGGGACCAGACGGGCGTCATTCCTCCGAAAAACATGGATGTCATCCTGGTGGCGCCCAAGGGATCCGGCACGTCCGTGCGCCGCAACTTCCTGTCCGGCGCGGGCATCAATTCCAGTTTTGCCGTGTTCCAGAACGCCACCGGCCGCGCCCGGGAACGGTGTCTGGCCGTCGGCATCGGCATCGGGTCCGGCTTCCTTTTTCCGACCACCTTCGAGCAGGAGGTGTACAGCGACCTGACCGGCGAACGGGGCATCCTGATGGGTGCCCTGGCCGGCGTCATGGAGGCGCAGTACGACGTGTTGCGCGCCCATGGGCACAGCCCGAGCGAAGCCTTCAACGAGACCGTCGAGGAGCTGACCCAGAGCCTGATCCGGCTCGTGGACGAGAACGGCATGGATTGGATGTTCTCCAATTGTTCGGCGACGGCCCAGCGCGGCGCGCTCGACTGGAAACCCCGCTTCAAGGCGGCCACCCTGCCGGTGTTCAAGACCCTTTATGCCGCGGTGAAGTCCGGCAAGGAAACCCGCCGCGTTCTGTCCGTATGCGGCCGGCCGGATTACCAGGAACGGCTCGCGAAGGAACTCGGCGCCATTCATGACTCGGAGATGTGGCGCGCCGGCGCCCAGGTCCGCGCCCTGCGTCCGAAGGAGAAGGCCAGGGTCATCACCGGCGCCACCAAGGGCGTGGGCGGCCGGAAGTATTGACCGGATATCGTATGCGGGAAATCACGGTCAGCCTCGATGGCGGCAAGCCTTTTCGTTGTCCGGCCGGCGTGGAGGTGGCTTCTCTCATCCCCCCGGCCCGCCGTCGTCTGCCGTTCATCGGCTGCCGGGTCAATAACGACGTCTGTTCGCTGTCGTATCCGCTCGATGTGAACTCGGACGTTCGGCTCCTGACCTCGACCGACTCCCAGGGCATGCGGATTGTCCGGCGCTCCCTCACGTTTCTCCTCGCCAAGGCCGTGGCGGAGCTGTATCCGAAGGCCCGGTTTCTGGTCCAGCATTCGCTCGGCACCGGCTATTACTGCACGTTCGAATATGGCCGGCCGGGCCGCGCGCGGCATATCACGCGGCGCCAACTGGACCGCATCGAGGCGCTGATGCGGCGGCTGGTCGGGCGGAATATGCCCATCGAGCGCCGGAAAATGTCCTACGCGGAGGCGCTGGCCGTTTTCCGGAAAACAGGCCAGGTCGAGAAGCTGAGCATGCTCCAGTGCCTGAATCCGCCCAAGCTCGTCAGCTTCTGGTGCGACGGCTTTTCCGATCTGGCCCATGGCCCCCTGGCGCCATCCACGGGGACGCTCGCGCATTTCAGGCTGATCCATTATCCGCCGGGCTTCGTCCTGCAGTTTCCCGACCGGGAACGGTCCGCGCGCGTGGCGCCGTTTCGCGACCAACCGCAACTCTTCCGGGTGTTTCAGGAGCACAAGGAATGGGGCCGGATCCTGGGAGTCAACACGGTGGGCAAGCTCAACGGGCTGATCGTCCACAAGGCGATCGGCGATTTCATCAAGATCGAAGAGGCGTTCCACGAAAAGAAGATCGCCCGGATCGCCGACCAGATTTTCGAACGGCGCCGCCGGATCCGGATCGTCCTGATTTCCGGCCCGTCCGCGGCCGGCAAGACCACATTCGCCAAGCGCCTGGCCGTGCAGATGCGGGTGAACGGCTTGCGCCCCGAGACGATCTCGCTCGACAACTATTACGTGGACGATCCCGACACGCCGCGGGACGCGGAAGGCAAGCTGGACTACGAGCACCTCGATGCCGTGGATATCGAGCTGTTCAACCGGCATCTTCTGGGGTTGATCCGCGGCCGGGAAATCGAATTGCCGGTTTTCAATTTCCAGACCAAGCGGCGCGAATTCCGCGGGCAGCGCCTGCGCCTGGAACCGGATCAACTGCTTATCGTGGAGGGCATCCACGGCCTGAATCCGCGCCTGACCCACCGGATCCCCGCGGCCAACAAGTTCCGGATCTATGTCAGCGCCCTGACCCAGTTGAACATCGACACCGGCAACCGCGTCTCGACGACCGACAACCGCCTGATGCGCCGGTTGGTGCGCGACTACCAGTATCGGAACAATTCCGCGCTCGCCACGCTCCGCATGTGGCCGTCCGTGCGGCGCGGCGAAAAACGGTGGGTTTTCCCGTTTCAGGCGTTTTCGGATGCCACCTTCAATTCCGCGCTCGACTACGAACTGGCCGTGCTGAAGCCGCTGGTGGAGCCGCTGCTCATGGAGATCAAGCCGACCCATCCGGAATATGCCGAGGCGCGCCGGCTCCAGGAGTTTCTCTGGCATTTCCTCGCCGTGCCCAAGACGCACGTGCCGCCCACCTCCATCCTGCGCGAGTACATCGGCGCGAGCAGCTTCAAATATTAACAGCCGGGATGCAACGGCTCAAGAACGACAAAATCATTTTCAGCATAACCATTAGCATTTACGCAAAATTGATTCTCCGAACATTCGGGCAGTTTGTGTGTTTCCGCGCCACTCTCCGAGTTCGGGTAGCGGCTGGCGTGGTTAGAAAAACTTCACTGAACACCGAACCCTGAACACCGAACCTCTCAACCGTGAACCGCTGAACCATGCCCAAACCTCCCAAAACTTCACCGGTTCTTCTCATTTTCGATCTGGACGGGACCCTGATCGATTCCCGGCGCGATCTCTGCACCGCCGTCAATCTCATGCGGGGCCATTACGCCTTGCCGCCGTTGCCCCTGGATACGGTGGCGGGTTTTGTGGGTGACGGCGTCCGCAAGCTGGTGATCCGTTCGCTTCCGGAGTCCGGCGTGAATCCCGCCATTGGCGGGACAAATCCGGACGAGGCGGTCCGTCTGATGATCGGCTTCTACCGGGCGCACCTGACGGATGAAACGGTGTTGTATCCCGGCGTAAGGGCGGGGATGGAGGCGCTGTGGAAGGCCGGATTTACGCTGGCCCTGATCAGCAACAAGGTCGTCGAAGCCTGCGAGACGCTCCTCCGCCATTTCGGGATCAGGCCGTTTTTCTCCAGCGTGCTCGGGGGCGACAGCGGTCCGGCGCTCAAACCGGATCCCGCCGCCATCCTGGAAACGCTGCGGGCCCTTCAGGCCGATCCCGGGCGGACCTGGATGGTGGGCGATCATGTCGCGGACCTGCAAGCCGCGCGCGCCGCCGGCGTCCGAAGCGTCTTCGTGACCTATGGCATCGGCCACAAGGGCGCGGAAACGCCGGATAAAACTTTCGATGCGTTTAACGACTTGGCCGGATTTTTCCTGCGGGAAAAAGTGGAATAAATGAAGGCAGATATGGCCACAAAAGGCACAAGATTCACAAGACCGAGCAGGCCGGCTTTAACCACGGAACACCTGCCCGCAGTGCTGCGTGAATTCCCTGGCACAGCGCTGCAGGCGGGCACAAAACACACGAACAACTCACCAGATCGAAATTAACATTGTGCTTTTTTCAGGCGGCGCAACGTTTTGTCAATACCCGCTTGCACAATTAGCCGGGGCATCGGCAAAACAGGTTGCCGTCCTGTCTCTCTTTACCGGCATTATTGTTTTTTGCAGGATATTCTGGCTTTCCCTATTCCCTTCCGGTAGCGTTTGAACGGCCAACAAGGCAACGCGCAGGAGGGTGAGCGTGAGCACTGAACAGGAAATTCTCACAGCGGAGGGCGAGCACAACCCCTTCACGCTGACCGATCCGCGCCCGGAGTGGATAACATGCCCGGAGCGGTGCGGCGAGTGCGGGCAGAAGCTCCGGCGCGGCGATAGCTGCGGAGTCTGCTTCGACTGCAAACGGGAGAAACAAGAGGAGGAGGCGCGATATGAAATCGGCGACCAGAGCGCCGACTATGAGAGGGAACCGATCGAGGAAGTTAAACCGGTCATCCAAGCCAAGGTTGAACCGTCCACTCAAGCCCTGGCATTGACGGCTGGCGAGTGGGCCAAGCGAAAGGGTATGGGAGAGGCGGCGATTCAGCATTGCCGGTCCTTCGCCTTAGAGGCCGAGCGCAAGATGGGCGAGATGCTGGCGGCGACTGAAAAGCAGGAAGGCGGGCGGCCACCCAAAACCAGTAACCGCGTGTCCCCGGTTTCTGACAAGCCCACGCTTGCCGATCTTGGCGTGTCCAAGCGGGAGAGTGTGGAGGCCCAAGCCATATCCGCCTTGCCACGCGAGATATTTAAAGAACCTACGGCCGGTAATAACGAGTTACCAGTTTTACCCGATGCACCGCCTACCCTTGCCGCCCCTGACGTATCGAAAAAGGTTAAACCGACTATCCACGCAAGGATAAATCAGCCGGGTAAACCGGAATCGTTCCGGCCACTTTTCTCCCAGGCCGAAAAAGGTGGCCGATTTATCCCGAAAAAGGTGGCTGATTCCGACGGAATACGCAAACGCATCTTGAAACCTGAAGTTGTGGAAAAGCTGAAGACGGTGGCATGGTGGATTGGCGCGGCAATTTTCTGGATAACCCTGTTTTTACTGGGGGGCGTGCAATAGCAGACGGCAGGCCGGTAGGATGGCGGGCGGCGTGCTCTGGCGGCAGGGTGCGCCGTTCCCTGCTTTCGGGGATAGGGGGGTATCAGAACTCATTACCACCTGCCCCATGCCCGGATATGGGTTGACCGGGGATAGGCCGCAAACCACACGAAAAACACATGATTTAGGGGCAAGAAAACGATCCTGGTGAAGCCGGCCACCGCCACCACGGCCAGCCTGCACGCCTGCCGCGATTCTCCTGTTTGGCCGATACCACCCGGCGCCGGCGGCGATTGTCGGGCATTCTGGCGAATCGTTCGCGGAAAACATCGTCACGGAAATTGGAGGGGGGAATTTTGCGACGTGTTTGCGACGGAAACCGAAGTGCAAAACGGCTAAACGGCGCGAGACGCTCACAGGGGCAACACGCGAAAGGGTAAGACGTTGCGGAACAATGCCAGACAGCGCGAAAATGAGTTTTATGGTTTCGAGTTATGCAATCTGATTTTGGAACATCCCTGTATACCCTTGTGATGGTGTTCCAAGCGTCTGTTCGAAGATCAGTTGGCAAACGGGCATTCCACGCACAAGCTTGATGCGAATTGGACCGTGATTACACATCTCAAGCTGAATCTGACCCTGAAATCCGGCGTGAATTGTGGGAGCCGTGATGTGGACTGCAAGGCCAAGTCGGGCGAGAGAGCTTTTCCCCTCTATTCGAGCTGCAATGCGAGCATGCACAGGTAGAGCGTCCGTCTCGCTAGTCCACGCGAGAATGAAGGCTCTTGGCTCAAGCACATAGCCCGCCGGCTTGATTTCGCTGTCCTTGCAATACGCTTTTTCAACTTCGGAGTATTTGTAATCTTTACTGCCCGGACAAAAAATTGTTTCAACTCCTTTGGCCCCATTCAAATCCCAAAATTTTATCTTTTTGTCCAGAGTCAAATCAACACTCGTGGAGCTATATTTTTCAATCCCCGGAAGAGGATCTATGATGATTTTTTCATGCTCGATAAAGACTTGAATCTCGCGATCCGTGAGAATCATTATCAACCTCTCACGATGGCGGCTGTTTTGACCCAAATGCGCCAAGAACCTGCCGTGGTTTCACGAGGCAGTTCAACCAAGACCCGGCCGGCGTCGCGGCCGATTTCTGCCGCACGAATCGTCTCGCCCGTCACTTGTGCCTTGGCCAAAATGACCTCGACGCTCTTGCCGTCAGACGTGTTTATCAGCGCCAGTCGTTCGCTGTCTATTGGCCCATTCTTGATTACTGCCTTAACCCTGCACATGTTTCGCCTCCTTTTTCTCTCCTGTAAAGCTATTCCCCTGCTGCCACTCGCCATTCGCAATTTCTGATGGAAACTTAGGCAGCCCTGTATTTCCTGTCAATAAATTTTCCTCTGTATTTTAGCAGGGATACAGTTGCGGTCCTATCTCTCTATCGGGCCTTTATGTTGGCAATTGCGCGTGTTTTTGGGAGCGCATTTTTGCTCCGGTTAGCCCCCGTAACGAACACTTATCCTCAGTGCTCAATACTTGAAATAGCGGTAATCCCTCTCGTTCCTCTAATTCCTTTGATCAGATTGCCTAATGCCATCACTCTGAAACTGCTCCAAATGATCATACTGGAAGTAACGGAGTGCGTCGCGGGAGAGCTCAATCCTACAGCAAGGTCTGCAGCATAAAAAACGGATTCAAGAATGCCTAAAATCAATGCCGTGATGAGTTTGACGCGGGTTTTCTGATGGAATGTCGAGCCCAAGACGAGCAAGACAATCATTGGTGTGCCATAGAAAATAAGACCGATGACGCGGGCTGCCATTGCCTCGTGAAAGATTGAGACTACAACCCTTGTTGTGAAGAGAGCGAAGACAAACCAGAAGCCATACATGGCATGGCCCATGAAATCCGCTGGCCGTTCGCGAGTACGATCGACAGGATTTCCATCGACAAGAATACTGATTCCTTCTTCACCCGTAGGGCTAAAACTAAAAGATTTCATTCCAGATTCAAACCATGCCTTGACTTCGTGTTCAGCTGTTTTGCCCTTAAAAGTTGATGTTGTTTTAATTCCCTGTTTGGTCAATTGGAGCAATGGACGTAAATCGGCAGTTATCGTCCAGGCGAATGTCTTTCCTTTAGAATCCTTCTGTGGTTTGGCCAATAGTGTCACGCCATCGACAGTGAATTCAAGTGTTCCGGATGGTGCTGAAGGCCTGACTTTTGTTGCAGTTTTCGCCTTCGCCTGTTCATAAGCGGGAACGGATGGTTTTGGAACACCATGAGGCAAAACCGGCACAAGGGGACTTGCCGTATCGTCGGACGAGGGGGCAAGGACTTGCTTTCCGCAATTGGCGCATTGAAATGATTGTCCGGAATACTCGCCAGGGCATGACATTTTGTTCCCGCAGGCACAATCCCAGCGAATATCGGGGATGGGTACTTCGACAGGATTCCCGCAGTCGGTGCAGTTGACCGTGATTCCGACCCCCTTTTCATCTACGGCCAAAACCTTGCCACAAGCGCAGATAAAATAAACCTCAGTCATGTTCCGAGGGTAATCCCTGCCTCACGAAATGACCAGCCGAAAATGCAAGCGCCGCCCAGCCGTCCGTGTTACGCCCTACACCGTCGAATGACAGTGGAATGAGCGATCACCGCTTAAGCCATATTCTGACATGGATTGACCGGGGATAGTCCGCGAAACCCCACATAGAACACACGATTGACGGGCAAGAAAACGATTCTGGCATCCGGCCACCATGAGAACCGCCCGGCGCTGGCGGCAATCGTCGGGCATCGTGGGGCGGCTGTGTGCTTTTCGTTCTGGATCGGAGTAGAGGCTGCGGGGCTCGAACCCGCGACCCTCTGATTAAGAGTCAGATGCTCTACCAACTGAGCTAAGCCTCCGCGCGGAACACTATTAAAGCCGTCCCGGCGATGCAAGGAAAAATCAATCCCCGTAATGGGTGATGTGGGCTTGGGCCGTATCCGTGATCGTGGAAGTCCCGTTGGTCGTGGAGGGCGAGGACCCGGACGAGCCGCCTGTGCCGGTGCTGTCGGTATAGGTGGAGGCGACGGTGATGACCTGCACGGCAACCGCGCTGGTGCCGGGCGCGTAATAGCTGGTATAGGTCACCGGATTGCCCGACCGGCTGCTCAACTGGCCCCACTCCTCGTTTTCAAGGGTCCAATGGAAAAAGTAGCCGCGGTCCGCGGTCAGCACCACGGCTTCGCCATACCGGATGCGGGCGGTGTCCGGGCTGATGCGCACGCTTTGATCGGCCGAGTTCACCTCGCAGCCGACCAGACCCAGGCCGCCCGCGGCCAGCAGGAGGGCCAGGACGATGTAACCGTGAACCGTTGAACCGTGAGCCATGTCCTGTTTCATCCCATGTTTATGCCCGGCTGTCAAGGGCGATATGACAGTCAATAATTCAAGAATTCAAGAAGCTGCTAAAGCAAGAGGGGATTCACCACGGAGGCACAGAGGCACGGAGCGTGATGAAACTCATCACTCTCTTCCCTCTCCCCTCAAGAGTGTTGCGCACATCCCGATACCCGCCTTGCGGCGTGATCGGGATGTGCGCAACGTTTGGTTTGGAGAGAACACGGAGAGGAGCAGTCCAGTCTCTGTGCCTCCGTGCCTCCGTGGTGAGGCTTGTTTTATCGGTAGCCAAGTCGTGTGAGCGTGCAGGCAGCCCACGTCGTTACCGCGCGAGCAGGACGATGGAGGCGACGCCGCACAGCAGGCCGATGACTTCGCGAACTCCCAGGCGCTCGTGAAACAGCAGGATGCAGCCCAGGGCGGCCACGGGGATGAACAACCCCATCAACGGCATGATGAGCCCGCCCGGCGCCAGCGGCAGGGCTTTGAAATAGGTGATGCCCCCCAGGCCGCAGAGCCCGCCGGCCAGCAGCGGCCAGGCCAGGGCCGGTGTGAGGATTTCCAGCGATTGCCCTTTCATTTGCCAGAGGCTGAAGGCCGCCACGATCACCGAATAACTGAGGACAAAAGCCAGCAGGGAGACCTGCCAGGCCATGCGGTCGGCGACGTATTTCAGCATGATGCTATAGGCACCCCAGCACAGGATGGTCACTCCGATCAGAATTTTCCAGCTCATGCGAATGTCCTTTGTTTTATTTGAGGATCAGCGGTTCCGGGGTGAAGGGGATTTCCTTGTAACGGCCGTCCGCCTTCTTTTCCAGGCGCCGGATGTGCGCCGCCGCCGACTTCACGATGTCGGCGATGACCTTGCGGCCCGTCGCCGCTGAGGCGCGTTCCGGGTAGCCCATCACGCCCACGCGGATCTCCGGTTTTTGGGTCATGCGCGGGATCACGAAGGGATCGTTGACGATCTTTTCGGCGCGCTGGTAATTGTCCGGATGCTCGATCTGCAATTTCAGGAGCGCGGGCGGATCGAGTTCCAGGTCCTCCATTCGCACGAGTTCCGGCGCCAGCGCCATGACCATGGAGGTTTCCAGCCAACCGGCGTGCCAATCGCCTTCCTTCAAGGCTTTTCCCCAGCCGACATCGCGCGAACCGAGCTTCCAGATCGGGAGCAGGGCGATCATCACGCGCGCGAAAGCCGGGTTGTTCCGCAGGAGCAATTGAAGCGCGTTGTCCAGCGCCCGCGCGTTTTCGCTGCCGCCGTGGCAGAGGAACAGATAAAAATTCCGGAAACCCTGGCTGACCAGTGAAACGAGCAGGTCGCTGACCACCAGTGACATCGTTGCCGGCGAAATATTGATCGTGCCCGGCAGGCCGCCGCCGGAAAAGGATTCGTACATCACCGGCGCCACCAGGAGTCCCGTGCGTTTGCCGATCTGCCGCCCGACGCCGGCCGCGATCAGGGCATCGGTGTTGAGCGGCAGATGATACCCGTGCTGTTCGATGACACCGAGCGGGACGATGATGGAGCGTTTCTTCCCGAGATAGGCGCGGATTTGTTTGACCGTCATGTGCTCCATGACGGGGAAGGCGGAGGGTTGGGGCATGACGGTCTCCTTTATTTTCTAAAATCCGGCACCTTCAGCATGGCGCCGCCGCGCCGGGCCGATTCGACCGCCAGGATGGCCGGGGCCGTGATCTCGGCGGCCAGCACCGCATCCACCGGCGCGCGGTTGCCCTTGAGGATGGACCGGATGAACGTGTCCACCGGCTTGAAGTCCGCCCCGCCATGACCGGTTTTGGCCTGCCGGGCGTCGGCGTCCAGCGGCGTCTCGGACCACTTGACCGGCGCGTAGGTTTCGTCTTTCGTCGTCCACTGCCGGAACCGATCGTCCGGGTAACGCGGACTGGTGACGCTGCCGTTCGTGCCGCGCAGTTCGTACCAGTGCGCGTGAAGGGGACCGCGCTTGACGTGCGGCAGGCTGAAGCCGGCGCCGACCAGCAGGACGGTGTCGCCGGCCGTGTGCATGACCGCGTATTCGATGTCCCGCCACGGGAGACCGGCCTGATCCGGCGTGTAGCTGGCCGGCCGGGTGCCCATGCAGGCCACCTGTTCGACACGAGTCCCGAGGATTTTCAAGAGAGGACTCAGCGTGTGCGGCAGGTAATAAATGGGATCGCGGAGGAGTTCCCGGCGCCAGGTCGGCTTGACCCGGCGGTTCCGGGGACGGGGGATGACGCCGAGAACTTCGCCGGTGCGTTGGTCCACCCAGTGTCCCCAGTTCCGTTCGTAATGCACGTATTCGCCCTGCGCCAGGCAGACATGCCCGAGTTCGCCCCGGTCCTTCAACTTTTTCCACGCGTCCACGAAGCCCCAGTAGCGGGTTTGCTCCATGAGCTGATAGACGCAGCCGGTCTTTTCCTGCGCCCGGACAAGGGCCCAGAGGTCCTCGATCGTGAACGCCGCCGGCACTTCCGTGCAGACATGTTTGCCCTTCCGCATCGCCTCGCAGGCCATCCGGGCCTGGTCCCGAGGGTCGCAGGCCAGGAACAGGGCGTCCACCGGCGCGTCCCGCAGGAATCGGTCCCAGCGGGTATGGCAGGCCGTTGCGGGCAGGCCCAGGGCGCCCGCCGCCTTTTCCGCGCAGGCCGGAAAATGATCCATGATCGCCGTCACGTCGCACGCGGGATGGCCCTTGAACAGGTTGGTGATGCAAATTCCACGCGAGCCGCCGCCGACCAGGCCGA
>JACQHI010000429.1 GCA_016199105.1 Lentisphaerota bacterium
GGGCAGGCTTGCGCCTCTTTGCGGCTGAGTTTCCTTCCGCTATAAACCGTTGAACGGGGATCCTTCAATCGCCCGAATTCATGCCGGGCCGGCGCTGGCGGTCTCGGCTTGGTGCAGGGCGGCATCGAGGGCATCTTGGCGCCGCGCGTCCGGCCGGTTGGCGGGAATCGCGGCGAGTTCGGCAGCGCGTGTGTGGGCTTGGGCATAGGAGTCGCGACCTCCCGCGGCCTTCCAGGCGGCAAACGGGCCGCGCACGGCCAGATCCGGAATGAAGTATTCGTCTGAACGCAGTCGCGTGAGCGTGTGGTCCTGTGTGAGATACGTTTCGCCCTGGGGGCCGATCTGCCGGATGAGGTCGGCCGCGATGGTGTCCGGCGTCACCTCCACACCGGCGGCCAAACGACGGGCCATGCCGGCGATCTCCGCGTCCATCAGGAGCTGTTCGTGGCTGCACGTCATACCGGTGGCGAACATACCGCAGTTCACGATCAGGTCGTGCCCTGCCCCCACCGAGGCCATCAGGCTGTAGGTTTTTTCCCAGGCGTTCTGCTCGTCGTGCGCGTGGTTGTCGGAGTTGGGCGCGGTGGTGTGCGACGGAACCCGGCAATGCCGCGCCAGTTGAGCGCCGGCCACGCGGCAGACGGAGGTTTCGATCGAACCGACCAGAGCCGCGCCGGAGCGCATGTCCGTCGTCGTCCAGGAGTTGGCATACATGACTTTGTGGCCGGGCTTGAGGAGCTGGATCATCACCAGGCCCGACAGGCACTCCGCGTGGTTCATCGTCAGCAGCCCCGCCAGCGTGTAGGGGGCGGACACCCCCGCATTGGGCTCGGGCAGAATGGCCAGCGGCACTCCCGTTTCCAGCGTGTCCCGGATGGCGTCCAGCACGCTCCCCTCCCAAAACAGCGGGCTGGTGGGCGAAAGCTGGCTGATCCCATATACATGTCGGTCGAGATCGCCGGCAAACGCGGCGCGCAGCAGCTCGATGCAGCCGCGATTGATCGCCGCTTTGTCGGTGGAAAAGAAAATCGGCTTGCGGCTGTTTTCAACGCAGGCCTTTACGCCGTACAGGAGGGAGGCCTGGGGGTCCGGCCCGTCCTGAGGCATGACGGGGATCCCGAGCACGTCGATCGCGGGGAGCTGTTCGCAAAGCCTGGCAAATTGCTCCACATCCGCCACCCGCGAGGGACGCGTTTTGCCCGTCTCTGAATCCACCCAAAAGACGGCGTTATGCCCGGCCGCGACGCGGGGAATACCTCCGCCCAGTGTAAACGCCGGATGCCCCTCGCGATCGTACACCTCGAATTTCGGCGGAATCCGCGACAAGGCCTCCTCGACGCAGGCGCGCGGGAACCGGATCGTCTGCCCCCGGGACTCCACCTGCGCCCCTGTTTGCCGGAGCAGATCCAGCATGAGCGGACTGCCCAGCTTGATCCCGCACTCCGAGAGGATGCCCAGGGCGGCTTCGTGAATGGCCTTGATTTCGCCAACCGACAACACTTTCAATCGCGCCAGTTTCATCCACACTCCTTAAGATACGTCAACGTCTGACGCAGACTTTTGGCCGGCTCCAGGGTGGGCATATACTCCAGGGCAAAAACACCCTTATACCTCAGCTTTTCGATCTCCCGGACCAGGAACGGATAGTTCGTCTCGCCCAGCCACAACTCGTGCCGGCCCGGATGTCCGGCGGAATGGATGTGACCGATCGCATCCAGGTTCTTTTTGATGTGCCCGCACAGGTCGCCCTCCATGAGCTGCATGTGATAGCAGTCGAACAGCAAGCGCAGACGCGGGGAACCGACCTGGCGGCACAGCGTGGCGCCCTCGTCGGACGACGTCAGGAAGTAGTTGGGGTGGTCAACCTTGTCGTTCAGCGGCTCCAGCCACAGCGACACGCCATGCCGCTCGGCCCGTTCCGCCGTGGCCTTCAGCCCGTCAAGAACACTCTTCCGCATCTGGGCGTCCGTCCGGCCTTCGAGCCGGTTGCCGGTGCAAACGATGGCCGCGCGAATTCCGGCGGCCGAGCAGAACGCCAACGTTTCGTCCGCGCGTCGCAGCCATTGAGCCCGGTTGGCGGGCTCGGTCAGACCGCCGCCAAGGCCGCCATCCGGCGAGCCGATGACCGCGTTGGTGATCGTCACGCCGGCCTTGCGGGCCGCCGCCCGGACCTGTTCAGGATCCTTGGGCTCGTCCGTCCGCATGCCGGCAGTCCAAGCCGTCATGTCCGTGAACCACATTTCCGCGAAACGAAAGCCCGCCCGCCCCGCCGCCGCGATGCGGTCGGGAAACGGCCGGTCCGTGAAAAACATTTCCAGACATACGCCAATCTTCATACGGTCCTCCTTCACGCATCGCAACCATTCAACTATCTTAAATCACTTTTAACCACGGTTTCAACAAAGGGTGGGATATCCCGTCCGGCTCAGCCCTTCTGTCTTCCGCCTATCGTCAATACTTCCGCCCCGGCGATGACAGTGGGCGCCGTGATCCGTTCGTAACGGTTGTTTCGAATCACGACCCGTTTCACCGTGCGATCAACCACAATTCCCTGTTCGCCATCGCGAAAGCAATTGCCCTCGATCAAGACGTCCTGCGTGAGCTTGAACGGCACTTCTTCGTTGCCTTCGAGACTGCCGACCGAGATGGCCCCGTCATATTCAATGGTATTCCCGCGGAAAACAAGGCCCAGCGATTGCGGGGCGCCCATCAGGATGTCGATGGGTAGCCGTCGATTTGACACGCACCGGCCATAATTTACCGAGCGCAACCCACCCCCGGACCGGGTGTGATTACCGATAAACTGGATGCAGTGATTCGGTTCAAAACGATTGATCAGTTCCTGCCGGGGGACATTGTCCGGCACTTTCATGATGCCATGCTCGTCGATATTGTTCACGGCCAAACCGCCACAATAGATCAACGAGGCGACTTTAAAGCCCCTGGAGCGTTCCGCCACGTTGCCCTCGATCAGAAAATCGTGGCCCAGGCCGAAAGACTGGAAGGCGGCGCCCACGTCGGCGAAGCGATTGTCGCAGATCACAAAGTCGTGTTTGGCGCGGTTGACGCCGACGCGTGAGGTGGCGTCCAGCGGAACGCTCCAAGGCTCCGCCAGATGCGCCATGTCCGTCGTATTGGCGACGATCCGACGCCATTGGCCGGTGCCCGTCCCCGCACTGACATACGCGAACCAATCTCGCAAAGCCTCCGGCTGCCAACCCGCCCCGGGAGCGCGGATGAAATCGGGGCCGGCTTCGACCGGTCCATGCCAGGCGCCGCAGGCGCAGGCGTCGGAGGTCAGCGCCTCGCGGTCCCAGCCGAACATATTGAGATACCGGTTGCGCGCCACGTAAACCGGGCCGGCTTCCGGCTGACTGGTGTAGGCCGAAAGACAGCCACCGGTGCTGGTCCAATCCTGGCCGTAGAACTCGTTGTCCTCGATAACGACGTTGTGGGAACCATCGAGTTCGCATCCGCCAAACCGCCCGTTGCCGATCAGATTATCGGCAAACCGGGAATGGCGCAACCCCATCGCCCGCAACGGTTGCGCGGCGCCCAAGATGCGGCAATCCTCCACGCGAACGTTTGCGCCGCCCACCTGCACGGTGATCCAACGCTGCTTGCGTATCAGTTCGCGATCGAAACGATGTCCGGTAATGGAAAGCGGGCGCCCCTCCGCGCCCATGAAACGCGTGTGAAAGAACCAGACGCGCCGCAGGAAGACATTGCCGGCGCCCGGAGTCCCGATGTCCGCGACAATGCCGCAGCGGGCGAAGATGAAGTGGAACTGGAGTTCCTCAATGCCGAAATTATCGCTGCCGCGCACGACGCATTCCAGATCCGGAATCTGATCGTTCTCATCTCCTCCGAACAGGATCGTGCGCTCCAACCGCTCCCCCTGCAGCACCGTTCGGCGGGGCACCGTGAGGGTGCCGGTGATCCGATAGCGACCGGCGGGAAAACGGATCAGGCCGCCGCCATTTTTTCCGGCGGCTGCCAGGGCGGCTTGGATGGCCTTGGTCGAATCGGAGCCGTCGCCTTTTGCGCCATACTCTCGCACATCGAAGACCCGCGTCGGCCAAGCCGGAGGACAGGCGATTTCCACCTTCACGGGAGCGGACCAACCCGCGTTTCCACCTGTGCCATTGTGGGCCAATGCCTGATAAACACCGCTCGGGATGTTGTGGGGCAGGCGGAAGACGGCGGCATGACGTTCAGCCCGAACACAGGCCAAAGACCATGTCTTCGCCCCGTGCTTGAGACAAAGTGTTGGCGCTTTCTTTCCGTCCGGCTGGAGCAATCGGCCAAACACGCGCAACAGTCCGCCTGGCCGTGCCGTTGCGCCATCGTCACCCAGCAACCAGGTCAGCCGCGTACGATTCAATAGCGCGGGCTCAGACCAGCGTCCCGGAGCGCCGACGCAAAACGCAAAACAACCGGGCGGCAGCGACGTTGGCAATACGAACTGGATCGAGCCGTCGCTTTGTTGAAGCACTTTGGCACTCCGCCAGGGACCGGCGACGGAAAGGGCTGCGGCAAAAGCCGGCTTTCCCGTTCGTCGCTCCGGCAGCCGGCAGACCTGAACCGCCATCGTGTCACGAAAACCCCCGCCCAAGGCCATCACCGTATCGCCAGGGCGAACCGGATCGGAAGCCCAGAAAACGACAGGTTTGTCGGCTACGCCGACAGACTGCCTGTCTTTCGCTTTTCTTGTCATCCTGATTTCCTCCTCTGCAAGTCGTTCGACGTTCAGAGTTCGAAGTTCAGCGTTCGACGTTCAGTTCTTCGTCGCTTGCCAACACCTTGTTGATTCCGGCCGCGATGGCCTCGCAATCCCGGCGCGAATACTCCCAGTGCGTACCGATGATGATGGCCCGCGACAGATACTCCGTGCTCCGCGGGCACATGGTTTTGGTATAGTTCGGCAGATGTCCCCGCCGGGCGCCCGACCAGGGCAGACCATCACGCGACACCGCTTTTTGCTGCAGGATGTGATCCCAATACGCGTAAATATGCCAGTCCTTGACCTTCTGATCGTAAATCCCGCCCGCCGGCACGCCTTCCGCCTGCAGGGCGGACAGCGCCCACTTCGTCTTTTCGACCGACGGCAGGAAGAGGATCAGGTTGGTGCCCGTGTCGCCCTCGACATCAGCCACCCGCTGGAGTGTCACCCCCGCCGGAAGCTTCAACCCGGCGATAATCCGCCGCTTGGCGGCCCGGTAGCCCTTCAGATACAGGCCGGCCTTGCGGATTTGGGCCAGGGCTACGGCCCCCTGCAACTCGCTCATCCGGTAGTTTTCACCGCAGAACAACTCGCCTTCGCGCCGTTCGGAGGCATAACGGTTGGGCCGCCAGCAGGCCGCGCAATCGTGCCACGACTGGGCCCGCGTGTAAAGCCATTCGTCGTTCGTGGTCAGGAATCCGCCCTCGCCGGAGTTCAGGATCTTGTAGAAATCGAAGCTGAAGCAGCCGATCGCGCCGATCGAACCCAGCATTTTGCCGCGGAACGAGCCGCCCGCCGCCTGGGCCACGTCTTCGATGACCGGCACCTTGTGCCGGCGGGAAAGCGCCATAAGCTTGTCCATCCGGGCCGGCATACCTCGCATGTGAACGGCGATGATCGCCCGGGTGCGCGGCGTTATTTTGCGTTCGACGTCCCGCGGGTCGAGCGTCAGCGACTCGTCGACGTCGGCGATGATGGGGATCGCGTTGCTGGCCCCGATCACGGCGGCGGAGGCAAAGAACGTGTAGGCGGGCACAATGACCTCGTCGCCCATGCCGATCCCGAGCGCCCGCAAGGCGGCAATCAACGCGGACGTGCAGGAGTTGACCGCCAGCGCGTGCTTGACGCCGATGAACCGGGCAAACGCCTGCTCGGCGGCCGCCACCTTGCTCGGGCGCGGATTGTAGTAACGGAACAGATGCGGCCCCTTGATCCCGGCGGCATGACGGGCCACCACCCGCCCGAGCTCGCGCTTGACTCCCGCCGGATATTCCCAGAGGTCCAGCAGTTCCATCAATTCTTCCGTGTGGATTTTACTGGTATAAGGCCCCAGCGCCTTCACCGCCCTGGGCCCGCCATCCACCGCCAGTTTCATCGTTTCGGTTTTCATGGGGCATCTCCTTTTTGTGATTACCAAGGAGTGCAGAATAGAATGGACCTTCATTTGGGTAGGGCGGTTTCGCCGAAAACGCCGCGGCGCGCTGGGCCAGCGCGCCCTACCGGTTGACAGGTCTGTTCTATCCTGCACTTTTCATTTTTTTCATGCCCGGATCTGGGCGGTCACCATGACCAACGTGCGGGCGCCGTCGTTGCGCGCCATATGCTCCATTCCGGCGGGAATGACAAACGCGTCGCCTTTCCGCGCCTTTCGAAGCTCGCCATCGGCCAGCGCCAGCGTCAGCTCGCCCGCCATCACGATTCCATAGACATCCCCGGGGTGCCGTTCGCGCTCGATGCGCCGGGTGCGGGGCTTGTATTCCTCATACATCAGCGCCAGCTTCAGGTCCCGCCGGCCGGGAAAGGCAAAGCGCCACAGACGGTCGGCGTCCGCGACCTCTTTCATGCCGGCCCGGGGAAACACGAGACGATCGGGGGCCTCCCCGCCGCCCGCGAAGAAGGCCCCCAGGTCCGACTCGAGGGCCTCGACGATCTTCTGCAGCGTCATGATGGTCGGCATGGCCTTGCCGGACTCGATCTTGGAGAGGAAGCTGGGCGCCACGCCGGCGCGGACCGCGCAGGCCCGCAGGGAGAGCCCCAGCCGCCGGCGTTGCTCCCGGAGCCTCAGGCCGGCCCCCGCCGCCCGCGTCGTGTTCGCCATAGAGTCCTTCCTGTTTCCCATAGAGAACATACTGCCGGAATCCAACCGGGATGTCAACGGCAACGGATTATGGCGAGCTCCCGGGAACGCCAATCGAGCGATTGGCGTTCCCAGGGATAAAGAAACGAGCACTGCTCCACGGCCAGTCTTCCGCTTTTTCGATCAATCCTGCCTTCACAGGGTTCTCGTGAATATATTCCATCGCCTGTCGGAAATGTCGTTCGTCGCGCATATAACGGTCCCAGTATTCGCGATGCCAAACCGGTCCGGGAACGCCACTCCCGGGAGCGCCAATCTCCAGATTGGCTTTTCCTGTTTTCCGACAATCACAAATCTTCCTTGCCGTGAATTTCTTCCATGACGCCACGATGCTTGCCACTCTCCAATCGTTCATCGGGTGGAAAAGCACATGCACATGATTCGGCATCACCACCCAAGCCAGCAGGTGGTATCGCTGGGCATCGAAAAACAGCAATGAACTCTCCACCATCCGGGCGATGCTCGGTTCCCTGAGTAAGCAAGAACCATGGCCGCCGTCAATCCATGCCTCCACTCGCTTTCGACGTTCCACATCCTGTCTTCCGGGCGGAACGGCTTTCAGCTCTTCCTCCAACCGCAGCACTACCTCCCTTGGCAGACTGTCCGCCAGATGAAACGTGACATGCTGGGTCGTCACATCACTGTCATAATGCGGCAAATACCCACGACTGTGCCATCCGGGAACGCCAGCCTCCCGACTGACATTACTTAAATCGCCAATCGGGAGATTGGCGTTCCTGAGATTGGCGTTCCTGAGTGTGGCGTTCGCGACCGGTGAGGCTGCCAATTTCATCCGATTTGGTCTCTCAAAACGCCATTCGTTGCCAGCCTTGTTTTTTCGGATCGCGGGGGGGCAGGCCCAGGATTTCGCGGCCGGTGTCCACGTAATAGCGGTAGTTGTCCAACGGCGTCCCGTTAGGAATGCGATGATCCAGACCGAATACCGTTCCGCCTTCACGCATCAGGGGCTGCAGTTTATATTCCAGCTCCTTGCGGATGGCGTCTTTGGTGCCGCGCAGCACGTGCTTGTCAATTCCGCCCAACAGGGCCAGACGTTTTCCGTATTTCTTGCGCACCTGGACAATATCCATGCCGGCCGCCGGCTCCATGGGATACATGCAGGTCAGTCCGCAATCCAGCAAGGAATCAATGATCGGATTCAAGTTGCCGTCGCTGTCCTGCACAAAGATCCTCGTTCCTTTCGCGCTGAGCAGATCCCATATCTTCCGGTAATAGGGTTTGAGGAATTGTTCCACCTGGACGGGCCCCGCCAGCGGACCGGATTTCCCCGCCATATCCTCGCCGACGGACAACTGATCGATCGTCAATCGGTCCGTGATCCTCTCGAACACCTTGAAGGCCGTGTCCCCCATCGTTTGCAGGATATCCAGCATCAGCTCGGGTTGATCGTAATACGCCATGCAGGCGCCTTCCGCGCCCAGCAGCTCCCGGGGAATGCTGTACCCGCCCTGCAAGCCGCCCACGACCAGACTGCCCGCGGCCTGGGCTTTCTTTGCGGCCGCAACGGCATCCCAGTCGATGCGATCTTCGTGAAACACATACAAGGGTTTCAGTTTCAGCCAGTCGTCCATCGTTTTCACCGGATAATCGAGGGGCAAGGGCATCGTCGCGAAGCCTTTGCACAACTTGGTCGTCCGCCCCAGATAATCCCGTTGGATGACGTAATCGCGATGATCTTCCAGCGTCTGAGTCTCAAAACCGCTCCGGACAC
>JACQHI010000441.1 GCA_016199105.1 Lentisphaerota bacterium
CGCCTGCACAAGATGGGCGAGGTCCACGACGGCACGGCCAAGATGGATTACATGGCCCAGGAACAGGAACGCGGCATCACCATCACCAGCGCGGCCACGACCTGCTACTGGCGCAACCACCAAATCAACATCATCGACACGCCCGGCCACGTGGATTTCACCGCCGAAGTCGAGCGTTCGCTTCGCGTTCTGGACGGCGCGATCGCCGTGTTTTGCGCGGTGGGCGGCGTTCAGCCGCAGTCGGAGACCGTGTGGCGTCAGGCCAACCGGTATGGCGTTCCGCGGCTGGCGTTCGTCAACAAGATGGATCGCGTGGGCGCCGATTTCGACAAGGTCGTCGGGGAGATTCGCGAGCGGTTGGGCGCCCAGCCGGTCCGGATTCAGTTGCCGTGGGGAGCCGAGGACCGTTTTCAGGGGATCATCGATCTGATCGAGATGAAAGCCTTTGCGTTCGAGGAGACCACCCTGGGGTCCACGGTGCGGGAATGCCCGATTCCCGCCGACCTGGCCGTGGACGCGGAAACGGCCCGGGCCAATCTGATTGAACAGGTGGCGGAAAACGACGAGGCCGTTCTGGCCGCCTATCTGGAGAATCCCGAGGTTCCGACCGCCCTCCTGAAGCAGGGGGTGCGCCAGGCCACGCTGTCGCGGACGCTGGTGCCGGTGCTGTGTGGCGCGGCGCTCCGGAACAAGGGCATTCAAAAACTCCTGGATGCCGTCACGGACTATCTGCCGTCGCCATTGGATGTGCCCCCCGTGGAAGGTTTTCATCCGAAAACCGAGGAAAAAGTGGTTCGCGAAACGGGCGATTTTGAGCCGCTGGGAGCGCTGGTGTTCAAGATTCTCAACGATCCATTCATGGGCAAGCTCGCGTTCACGCGGGTCTATTCCGGCTGTCTCAAGAAGGGGCAGGTCGTTTTCAACCCGCGCACGAAGAAGCGCGAACGCATCAGCCGCCTTCTGTTCATGCATGCGGACGAGCATGAAGACGTGGACACGCTGTTTTCCGGCGAGATCGGCGCCGTGACCGGGTTCAAGGAGGCGACCACGGGCGACACGCTGTGCGCCGAGCACAACCCCGTGGCGCTCGATCGCATCCGGTTTCCCGAGCCGGTGGTGGCCATGGCCATCGAGCCCAGGGCGCAGGCGGACCGCGAGACGCTCATGAAATCGCTGGCCGCGCTGGCCGAAGAGGATCCCACGTTCCGGGTCATGATCCATCCCGACACGGGTCAAACGCTCATCCATGGGATGGGCGAACTTCATCTCGATATCATCCGCGACCGTCTGCTGCGCGAATACAAGGTGCAGGCCAATGCCGGAACGCCGATGGTGGCCTATCGCGAGACCCTTTCGAAGCCCGCCTCCGGCGAATACGCGTTCGACCGGGAAATCGGCGGAAGCCGGCAATTCGCCCAGGTGCGCCTGGAGGTGGAGCCGCTGGCGCGCGGAACCGGGAATCGCGTCGAATTCGACACGGACCGCGAGGCGATTCCGCTCGATTTCCGGGAGAGCATCGAGGCCGGCATCCGTGACGCCCTGGCGACGGGGATTCGGGGCAATTTTGCGATGATTGACGTGCGGGTGAAGGTCACGGGAGGACGCTGGGATCCCAAAGATTCCACGGACGTGGCGTTCCGGACGGCCTCGGTCATGGCGTTTCGGGAAGCCGCCCAGGCGGGCTCTCCGGTGATCCTGGAACCCATCATGGCGTTGGAAATCGTGACCCCGGCCGAAACGATGGGGGAGATTCTCGGGGATGTGAATGCGCGCCGCGGCCGGATCAAGAATATGACGAGTCAGCCTCCCCAGCAGGTGATCCGCGCCGATGTGCCGCTGGCGGAGCTTTTCGGATACGCCACGACGATCCGGTCGCTGACGAAGGGACGGGCCAGCTACACGATGGAGCCCATCCTGTTCGAGCCCGTGCCGGAAAACGGGCTGGCAAAAATATTGAATCGATAAAGGGAACCATGGAAGAGCAACGCATCAGAATACGGTTGAAGTCATACGATTATCGCGTGCTGGATCAGTCCGCGGGCGAGATTGTGGAGACGGCGAAGCGGACGGGCGCCCGCGTGGCGGGTCCGACGCCGCTGCCGACGCGCATCGAGCGGTACTGCGTCAACCGCAGTGTGCACGCGGACAAGAAGTCCATGGAACAATTCGAAATCCGGACGCACAAGCGGCTGCTGGATATCATCGGGCCCACGGCGAAAACGGTGGACGAACTGAAAAAGCTGAATCTGCCGGCCGGAGTGGATATTTCCATCAAAATTTGAGGGTGTCATGCAAGGGCTCATCGGAAAAAAATTGGGGATGACGCGGGTGTTCGACGCTCAGGGCGCGCAGTTGCCCGTGACGGTCATCGAATGCGGACCGTGTCTGGTCATCCAGTGCAAGACGAAGGCGGTGGACGGCTATGACGCCGTGCAGGTCGGGTTTGGCGAAAAGAAGGAGCACCGGACGAACAAGCCGGACCTGGGGCGTTTCAAGAAAGCCGGCGTCACGCCGAAGCGTTCGCTGTGCGAGTTCGCGCTGGACGAGGGCGAGACGCTGAAGGCAGGCGATTCGGTGGCGGCCTCGATTTTCGAAGGGATCCCGTATGTGGATGTTTCGGGGGTCACGAAGGGGAAGGGGTTCCAG
>JACQHI010000430.1 GCA_016199105.1 Lentisphaerota bacterium
CAGCACCTGGTTCGGCCCGCTCCCGTCCGTCGTCTGGATCAGGATCGCCCCGTTGTACGTCTGCCCCACCTCCAGCCAGTCCGTGTCATAGACGATCGTGTGCGCGTTCGTCGCCCCGTCGCTCGTCCCGTTCGTCGGCGCCACCGACAGCCACGGAATGTCCTCCACGATCTGGTAGCTCTGCAAACCCGCCCCGCTGTTCCATACCTGGAAGCCCTGGTTCGTCGCGTCGTACCCCTCCGCGCACGAGTTCGTGATCGACGCCGGACTCCGGCTCAAGGCCGGCACCACGTCAAACGTCGCGCGGACCGACTGTTGAAAGCCGTTCGCGGAGACGATCGTCAACTGTGCCGTATAGATCCCGATCGTCAACGCCGTCGTGTCCAACGACAGGCCGATCGCATCGTGTTCCCCCGCGCTGATCCCGGCCACCGGGTTGACCGTCAACGCCGCCAGGTCATCCGAGATCGTATAAGTCAGCGGATCCATGGAACTCGGAATGGAGTTCCAAACCTCAAAGTTTGTGGTGAACAGGCCGTTCGCCGCCGCCCGGAACGACAAGGCCGTGGACGCCACCCCGATGTCCGGCAAGGCGCCCCAGACGACCGTGCCCACGACACCCGTGGCGTTGGTATAGTTGCCCCTTCCGCCGTTCACGAGGGTGGAGACCAACCCGTAGGAGGTGTCGGTCGCTCTCCACACGGAGATCCGCCCGCCGCCGCCGCCGTTGGCTTGAGCGGAGGCGCCCCCCGTCGCGCAGAGCAGCCCGCCGAGCGTGCTCGAAAAATTTTTGCACTGAATATAGATGCCGCCGCCCGAGCCGCCGCCGGCCCAAGTGCTCATCGCCTCGCCGTTGGCGGACATGAGACCGTTGAACAGCACGCTGCCCGGCGTCTCAATCCTGATCAAGCCACCGCCGATGCCGCCAATCTTGGAGCCGAAGCCGGCATAACCGCCGCCGCTGCCGGGATAGAGCGGCGCATTGGACGATCCGTAAACCGCGCTACCACCGGGAGCAAACGTGGTGCCTCCCTGCCCGCCATAACCACCGCCAGCGCCGACGTCTCCACCACCCGGCCCTCCCCATCCGGCCCCCGGGCCGAAACCAAACGTCCCCCCAGAACGGCCACCCGCAAAACCCGCTTGATCCGCGCGGATGCCGCCACCCGCCGCCACCGTGAGATTCGACATCCGCAACAGGGGCGAGCCGCCGTTGGTGTGCTGTGAAATCGTATAAATCCAGGCGGAATTGGATATGGCCACATTGCCCGTCACGCTCATCAGAAGGCCGTAATCCGGCGTCGAGGCATTGGTATGCGCGCCATACAGGGACAACGAACTGCCGACACTCAGTCTGACGTTGCCTCCCACCGAGAATACCGGCGCGCCCGTGAGCGAGCAATAGGCTGGATAATACGTCCCGGCTTGACTTGTATTGAGCCCGATTTCCACACGGCTGGTCGCCGCCATGACGAAATCGCCCAAGACGGTCAATCGCAAACTGTCCTGCGGAAACCGCAGCCACCCATTCGTGACCACCAGATTGGTCACGCTAAACACATTGGTAACCGACCAACATTGCCCCTTATGGGATACAGTCCCGTCGAAAAAACGCATGTCGGGAAAATACAGCGTACCGAGATCGGCGATCTCATAATTAATGGCCGAGTCTCCGCCCGCCGCCGTGAAGCGGATTCCGGGCACGGCCGAGGCGCTCTGCGCGGCACTGTCATATACGACAGCCACACGGCCGCCGCCGCCGCTTCCCGCATTAACGGTTGCCATGCCGCCCTGCGCGCTCACTGTTCCATTGCCGGCCATCACGCGCGTCGTGATATAAATGGAGCCGCCCGAGCCCGCCCCAGCGGCCGTTCCGGCAGTGCCCTGTCCATTGGCCGAGATGTTCCCCTCGACGGTTACCGTGCCCCCGGCTACAATGAAAACTGCGCCGCCGCCAGCCCCGCCATTGGCGACGTTTCCCCCTCCCCCGCTGCCCGGATACACGGGCGCGTTGGTCGCGCCATAGAGCGATCCGGGCGGCGTTATACCGAATCCGCCATAGAAACCACCCCGGCCACCGTGACTGGCCGCGGCATTCGCCGCCCCCGCCCCCGGACCATTACCGGCTGCCGCTCCAACACCACCCGCATAACCCAAAGCATCCACATTGATACTGCCGCCGGCCGCCACGGTCAGATTCGAACAGATCACGTAAACCCGATTGGACATGACAGGCGTGTTGGCAAAAGGTCCGACGCAGGTCATCATGCCGTTGCTGGTGATGGTCACCGTTATCGCCTGGACAAAGGAGCTCCAGTTGGTGAAAGACAGTTTGTTGATCGCCGTCGGCGAACCCGCGATCGTCAGCGAATTGAACGCCGGCGACGCGCCGGACAAGATCGGCATCCCGCCCTGCGCGCCATTGGTGATGATAACGTCATCGCCGGCGTTGGGCGCCGAGCCTGAATTCCAACTGGGCCCATCGTTCCAGTCGTTCGTTCCGCCCAGCCAGTACACCGTAGCCGCGCGTCCCGTCCCGGCGCACAGAACAGCCCCGAGCAACAGACAGAAGCCCATGTTTCGCGATGTCATCATGACTGAGATTCAATCCCTAAAACCTATGGCAACTTTCTAAGCAATAACTGTGGATAGACTACCAGCCCCTTGGGCTTTTGTCGAACTAAAAATCAAGCATGGTTCAAAAGCGGAGCAAGGCGGGTACATAGACGCGGCGCCCCCGCCATGGGCGATGGACCTGCAACGCGACAAGTGCGTTGCGTCTACTGGCGTCGTGTATCCCTATTTTGAACCATGCCGAAAATCACAGTATATTTCTGAAAAAGAAGACAGCTCCGCGCAGCGTCGCCCTCCATGGCGTGAGCCACTTTGTGGCAACGCCACTCACGCAGGGCGAAACAACGGACCACTGGAGGGCGATCCCACTCGGAGCGGGGCAGGGACTTCGGCGAGCCGGGAAGAGGAGAATGCGGAGCTGTCCGAAGAGATCAGGGGGCGAGTCCCTTCGGTTGTCCCGGGAGGGACGCAGTCCCTGCGTCCATCCGCCTGCCTTTTTTCACGGCGTCCGTGGTCGCCCCGCGGCGGCGCTGGGTAAACCCCGCGCAACGCGGGGCCAGCACAGAGTTTATCCCGCGTTGCGCGGGACTTGCCCCGCAGGGCGGGGTGCGACCCTCCCAAACGGATAAGACACAGCTCCGCGCAGCCAGGAAGATTATGGGGGGAGATTATGGTAAAGATTAAGGGATTAAGATGGATTCCGCGATGCGGAATCTGAAATAAATGCCGTTGCGGCATTTATGCGGAATCTATCGCCACAGGCCGGTGGAGAGCTGGTAGGAAGTGCCGCGATAGCCGTCGCGGGAGCGCAACACGCACCACACCACGTAGTCGCCCCAAGCGTGGATGGTCGCCGGATCGTATTTCCCGTCCCCGTCGTAGTCC
>JACQHI010000035.1 GCA_016199105.1 Lentisphaerota bacterium
GCTTCGGGCCGGGCTGCTGGCCTTGCTGATTGTGACCGGCTGGACCGTGGCGCAACTCGTGGGGGGGCTGTGGCCCCAAACACGCGGGCGTCATCGAGCGTCTTGTCGGAGAAAACCCAAAGTCTGGTTCGCATGATCCGGAGCGAAACGCCGGAAGGCGCTCGGGTGCTCTTCGCCGGTCCGACCGTGCATTTTTACGGGAACCACGGACATGTGGCGGTGTTGCCGGCGCTGACCGGCCGGGAAATGATGGCCTGCGACTATTATCATTTTCCGCCAAAATCCGTGGAATACAATTATCCGCCCGCCGTGTTTCGGAAGAAAGGAGACGAACGCATCTTCGAGTTTATGGATTTCTACAATGTCTCGCTCATCATCACGTATCATCCGGAATGGATGGCCGCCTTGAGGGGATCTCCCGACTATTACGAGGAAATTGCGGGGGCCATGGAGGACGCGGCGGTGTTCAGGGTGCTCCGCGGCAACTCGCTGTTCTTGAAGGGAGAGGGGCGTGTCCGCGCCGATTTCAACCGGCTGGACGTCTCGCTCCCGCGGCTCCAGGACGACGTGGTGTTGAAATACAACTGGTTCAAGTCGATGCGGGCCTCGCCGCCGGTCGAACTCTTTCCCGTGGAGATCGAGAAGGGGTATAACCTGATCGGTGTGCGTCCGCACGGGGTGAAGGACTTTTCTATCCGTTTTTGACCGGTTCCGATCCGGAGGGCCTGTTCACGGTGCGTATTTCACGACCATGGCGCTGGGGGCTGTTGACGGTATCGGCTTTTGTTGCCGCGCTGGTTTTATTGGGCATGCTCCATACGGGGGGGCATTGGTTGCGGCCCGCCTGGATGACCCCGCTGCTCTGGCTGCTGCCCCTGTTTTGGCTGACGTGGCGGTGGCGCCCTCCGTCCGACGCCAAGGGAAACGCCCCTGGCGTCCGCCGTGCCCTGCCGTTGCTGATCCTGAGCGTGGGTTTGTTTCTTTCCCTTTTTTCAAGCCTCGTGGATTTTCGCTGGTTCTATTGGGTGGATTGGCTGCCGGGTGAGCCGGGCTTTCTTTCCGGCGGCCTGAACACGGGCATATTTCTGACGGCACTCCTGGTTCCGCTCTGCGCATCGGGCCGCCTCAAGGCGACGTGGATGGTCTTCGTCATTTTCCTGGTTGTCGAAGGACTGTGCTGGAAATCCTTGGTGGATTTCACGGGTGGGCAGGCCCTTTACCGGGACGATCATGCCTCCATGATGTTCCGGTTATGGGAATTCACACGGACGTTTCCCCAGCTCTTGAATTACGATCCTTTCTGGAACGCGGGTGTGGTGCATTACGTGACACTGACCTCCGGCCTCAATGCGCTGGGGTTGATGTTCTGGCCTTTCTGGTCGTCGTTTCCCATCGATCAGGTATATACGCCGTTGCTCGGCGTCTCGTTCCTGGTGGTCATGCCCCTGATAGGCGTTCTCTCGGTCAGGTTGATGGGCGGGAACTGGACGGCGGGTTGGTGTTCGGCCATTCTGCTTCTCGGTGTCAACCGGATGTTTTTCCTCTGGCTTCTTCATTACGGAACGGTGGCTTCCCTGTTTTGCACCGGTTTTTTTCTGCCGTTGTCGGCCTGCGTGTTTCGCGTGCTGTGGCTGAATCGTCGGTCCTGGCGCCTGGCGATCCTGCTGACGGCCGTCGGGTTGATGCTCATATTGTGGCCCCAGGGGATACTGCCGGCGGCCGCCGTCGTGGTGGGAGTCCTCTCGAATCCGCGGCGCTGGACCTGGCGCAAAGCGGGGTTCCTGGCGCTGTGCGCCCTGGGGGTGATGGCGCTGTATTACCGGGCGATCGGCATTTTGCTTTTTCAAAGCAACGAATTATTCCAGCAGCTTTTGCGCGTTCCCGCGCAGCCGGTCCCTCCGGCGGCGTCGGCCGGAGACGCAGGCTTGATCCTGACGGTGTCGAAAGACATGTTGAAAGAAGGGTGGATGGCTCTGCGATGCATTCTTCAGGATATGAATCCCATGCTGGTTTTCCTGGGTTTGGGGGGTGTGTGGGTTCTGCGTGTCCGGTCCTTGCGGACCTGGCTCTCGCCCACGATGGTGATCTTGGCGGTCATCGCGGCCTGGGGCCCGATCTGGAAGCCCGCCATGCAATTGCAGCGCCTCGTCATTCCGTTGGCCATGCTGGCGGTCATTCCCGCCTCATGGTCTATCGCAAGGGTGTTGAAAACCACCACCCCGGCCTGGGCACTGCCGCGGGCCGCGCTGCTGGCCTTGCTGATATTGACCGGCTGGAACGTGGCGCGCCTTTACGGTGGGACCGGGCCGGCCCCGGCGACCGTCTTATCGGAGAAGACCTGGAGTCTGGTCCGTTTGATCCGGAACGAAACACCGGAGGGGGGGCGGGTGCTGTTCGCCGGCCAGACCGTGCATTATTACGGCGACAACGGACACGTGGCGATGCTGCCGGCGCTGGCCGGGCGGGAGATGATGGCCTGCGATTATTTTCATTTTCCTCCCAAATCCGTGGAATATAATTATCCACCCGCCGTGTTTCGAAAAAAAGGGGACGAACGCATGTTCGATTTCA
>JACQHI010000442.1 GCA_016199105.1 Lentisphaerota bacterium
GCGCCGCAGACCTGCATCGGCTGCGCCGAGTGCATTCCCGTCTGCCCGGTGTCGGCGAAAAACCCGGTGAACAACGGCTTGAACGAAAAGAAGGCCATCGATTTTTTCTTTTTCGGCGGCCTGCCCAATGCGCCCTTCATCGATCCGAAGACCTGCCTGCGGTTCAAGGGGGAGTCCTGCGACATATGCCTGAAGGCGTGCCCGATGGAGGGGGCGGTGGTATACGGAGATCGCGAGGAAATTCTGGAGCGCAACGTCGGCGCCATCATCGTGGCCATCGGCTCGGAGCTCTACGATTGTTCGCGGTTGCCGGAGCTCGGTTATGGACGCTTTCCCGATGTCTATACCAGCCTTGAATTCGAGCGGCTCCTCGCGGCCAACGGGCCCACGACCGGCGCGCTGGTGACACGAGCCGGAGCCGCGCCGAAGTCGGTGGCGATCGTCCATTGCGCGGGCAGCCTCGACGAGCGCCATAAAAAGTACTGCTCCGCCGTGTGCTGCATGAGCGCCTTCAAATTCAATCATCTCATCGGCAAGAAGGCGCCCGAGGCCGGCATCACGCATTTCTTCAAAACGGTGGTGGCGGCCGGCAAGGAGGAGGCCGAGGTGTACCATCACGCCCTTCACAACCCGAAAAGCCGCTTTGTCCAATACCGCGAAGCGAAGGAACTGACCGTCAGTCGGAAACCGGATGGCGCGAAGGAAATCGTCTGTTCGGCCGGAGGCCGGGAAGAACGGGGCGACTACGACATGGTGGTGCTGTGCCCGGCCATGGTGCCGCGCGCCGGCGCCGCCGCCCTGGGCAAAGTGTTGGAAATCGGTTCGGACAAAACGGGGTTCTTCGAGGAATTGAACGGCCGCATCGACGCCACCAAAAGCCGGGTCAAGGGGATTTACCTGGCCGGTACCTGCCAGGCGCCCATGGATATTCAGAAGGCGGTGAGCCAGGGCGCGGCGGCCTCCGGTTCCGTGCTGTCCTCGCTCGTGGAGGGACGGAAACTGGAAATAGAGCCGGTGACCGCCGAGGTGGACGAGGACCGCTGTTCCGCATGTAAATCCTGCATGTCCGTCTGCCCGTACAAGGCGATTGCCTTCGACGCAGAAAAGGAAGTGGCCCACGTCAATCCGGTCTTGTGTGTCGGGTGCGGCACCTGTGTGGCGGCCTGTCCGTCGGGGGCGATCAAGGGGAAGCATTTTACACAGGACCAGATTTTTGCCGAAATTGAAGGAGTATTGGCATGACGACACAAACGCAACAACAGACGACGGCCGACCTCGCCGGTTTCGAGCCGCGGATCGTCGGATTTCTCTGCAACTGGTGCTCCTATGCCGGCGCCGACAAGGCGGGGGCGGCCCAGTTGGCCTATCCACCCAACGTTCGGGTGATCCGGATCATGTGCACCGGCCGGCTGGATCCCCAGTTCGTGCTCAAAGCGTACAGCGAGGGCGCCGACGGCGTGCTCGTTCTGGGGTGTCATCCCGGCGATTGCCATTACAAGGAGCAGAATTACCGCGCCATCCAGCGCCATGAAATCACGCTCCGGCTTCTCGAGCAGTTCGGCATCCCCGCGGAACGGTGCCGGCTGGATTTCGTTTCGGCGGCCGAGGGCGAAAAGTTTGCGCATGTGATCGGCGAGATGGTGGAGACCGTGAAGCGGCTGGGTCCTTTGCGGATCCAGGTCAACGCCTGACAACAAACCCAACAGTACCAGGAGGTGTCGTATGGCGACCAAGATAATCGAGGCGAAGGGGTTGAAGTGTCCCGTGCCGGTGTTGAAGGTGACGACCGCCGTGATGAAAAAGGAAGTCAAACCGGGCGATGTTCTGGAAGTCGTGGCGGATTGCCCGTCCTTCGAGGCCGATATCCGGAAATGGTGCGCCGATTCGAAAAAGATCCTGGTGTGGTTTCGCGACGAAGGCAACAATGTGAAGCGTTGCCAGATTCAAATCTGAAAAAGGGTCGGGCAGCCGGCGCGGATTTGGCACGGAGGAATTCCGACTGATGGCGCAAGACCCACCCCTGCAGGTCCTCGTCGTTGACGACAGCGTTCTTTTTCGGAAACTGATTTCCGAGGCCGTCAATGCCCTCCCGGGCGCGCGCGCGGCGGCCACGGCTCCCTCCGGCGCCATTGCGCTGCAAAAGCTCCAGCAACAGCCCGTTGACGTGGTGCTCCTCGATATTTTCATGCCCGTCATGGACGGCCTCGAAACCCTGCGCCGAATCCGCGACCGTTTTCCGCACATTGAAGTCGTGATGCTCAGCGGCATCGCCTCCCATTCCGCCGCGACGACACTCAAGGCCCTTGAAATGGGCGCCGTGGATTTCTGCCCGAAACCGGAATGCCCCACCCCCGATGCCGGCCGCGCCCACCTGGCGGACAGCTTGCGTCCCATTTTCCGTCTGCTCGAAATCCGCCGCATCGGCGCCCGCCATCGCTCGGGGAGCTTCCACCTTCGCCAAGACTACGGCGGACAAGACGGCGGGCAAGAACGCATTCCTCCGATCCGGCCGCCGCCGGACTCGCCAACGCGGGCGGCGGCGCCTAGCCCATCGGGCGGGCCGGCGGCGGCCGTCAAACCGCCCCACTTGCCCGCCATAGCTCTCGGAGCGACGGCGGGACCCTCCCGTTTCAACCTGGTGGTCATCGCCGTTTCCACCGGCGGCCCGAACGCGCTGAACGCAATCATCCCCAAATTGCCGAAAAACATGAGAGTTCCCATTCTCCTGGTCCAGCATATGCCGGCTGTGTTCACCGCCTCGCTGGCCGAACATTTGGCCAAGGCGTCCATGCTCGCCGTCCGCGAGGCCGTCGATAACGAGCCCGTCCTGCCCGGCGTCGTCTTGATCGCTCCCGGCGGGCGGCACATGTCGGTCAAACGCTCTCCGCTTTCCGCGCTCCGCTCTCCGCTTTCCGCGCTCCACATCGCCTTGAACGACGATCCCCCCGTGAATTCCTGCCGCCCCTCCGCGGACGTGCTGTTCCGCTCCGTTTCCGAAGCCGGCGAGACCCGCGTTCTCGCCGTTGTCCTGACCGGCATGGGAGAGGATGGCGCGGCCGGCGTGGCCCAACTCAAACAGACCGGCTGCCATTGCCTCGTCCAGAATGAGGCTTCGTGCGTCGTTTACGGGATGCCGCGCGCCGTCGTGGCGCGGGCCCTGGCGGACGAGATCCTGCCCCTCGACGCCATGGCCGACCGCCTGATCGAACTCACCCGTTACCCCCCGGTCGATTCATGACGCCCCACGAATTTCTTCTGCTCCGCGACTACATCAAGACCCATTGCGGCATAACGATCAACACCGACAAGGGATACCTGATCGAAAGCCGCCTCGCCCACCTCTTGGCGGAAACCGGGTGTTCGGATTTTAGCGTGTTTTATTTCAAGGCCAAGCAGGACGCCACCGGACAACTGAGAGACAGGATCATTGACGCCATTACGACCCATGAAACCCTCTGGTTTCGCGACGTGACGCCATGGCTCGTCCTTCGCGACGTCATCCTGCCCCAATTCCGCAACCTCCTGCTGACCGCCCAGCGGTCCCGCATCCGCATCTGGTGCACCGCCTGTTCCACAGGGCAGGAACCGTATTCGCTGGCCATCCTCATCGACCAGGTGTGCAACGGCCTGTTCGGAGGCGACATCCGGCCCGAACAATTCGAGATTGTCGGCACCGATATTTCGCCCGGGACGCTGTTCGTCGCCAAGTCCGGCCGTTACAACCAGCTCGCCATCTCGCGCGGCCTCGACGATCCCTTGATCGCCCGCTATTTTGCGCCCAAGGGTCATGTTTGGGAGATCGCCGAGTCGATTCGAAAACGCGTGACCTTCCTGAAATTCAATCTCCTCGACAGTTTCGCGCCGATCGGCGACTTCGACCTGATCCTCTGCCGCAATGTCGCCATCTATTTCGCCGAAGATTTCAAGAAGGAGCTGTTCGCAAAACTGGCCGCCACGCTCATCCCGCGGACGGGCTATCTCCTGTTGGGCGCCTCGGAATCCATCTTCGGTTATTCCTCCGCATTTGAATTGATGGAGCACCGGAAATCGCTGTACTATCGCATCAAGAAGCCTGGAAAGAAACACCCATGAAATTGCTGACCGTGGACGATTCCGAAGTCATGCGGACCCTCATCGCCAACGCGGCCGAGGTGCTCGGCCTGCCCTCCCTCGGCGCCGCCAGCGCCGAGGAGGCGTTGGATATCCTGACACGGGATCACCGGGAGTTCGCCCTCATTCTGCTCGACTCCAATCTGCCCGGCATGAGCGGGCTGGATTTCCTCCACCGGGTGAAAGCCCACCCGGCCTGGGCAAACATCCCCGTCATGATGGTGACCGCTGAGTCCGACCCCTCCGTCATCCTCAAGGCGGTCCAGGAAGGCGCCGCCATGTACCTGCCCAAGCCGTTTTCCACAGAGGATTTGATCGCCAAAATCATGCAATGCCTGGACAACGTGCTGCCCGGCGATTCGACCGCCGGCCTCACACCCCCCGCATCATGACCGTCTCAGGAGAAACGGCAATTCGCATATGACACCAACGCTCAACGCCCAACAGCCAACGTCCAACGCCCAAGTTAAGACCTGCCCGTCCGCCACGGCGGACTATCCGCCGCGGCGGGATTGCAGGCGGGTCAACTTGAGCCTTTTGCTCCGTTCTGTGCTCGTGCTTCATAGTCCGCCGCGGCGGATTGTTGGGCGTTGGCTGTTGGCTGTTGGGCGTTGGGCGTTGAATATCCCAGCCCGGCGGCTGCCGGGCCATCATTACAA
>JACQHI010000443.1 GCA_016199105.1 Lentisphaerota bacterium
CTTCAGCACACGGCGGACTTTCGGCGGTATGCGCGCCAGATCGGACTCTTTCATGATCACCGAAGCAAGCATCATTGTTCCCGCGCGTCTGACAGCACTCATATCGGTTTCGTCATTGTCCCCACGCTTTTGAGTCCGCTCATATCGGTTTCATCACTGTTCCCGCGCCTCTGAGTGTCGTCACGACGGAAGCTGCAATGACTGCACCGGTCCGGTGGCTCATTTATCGTTGTTCCTTCGTTGTTCCAATTTTATGTTGACACCACCGGAACTGATGTTTATTCTTGGCCTAAGTTGTTTGGAACAACATCAGAACAACACTAAAATGAGGTCGTATGAGCGAGCGTACTTACAAAGCCACATTGAGTCAGTCCCAGGGCCGGGAAGGCTGGTCGGTGATTTTCCGCCACCCGGTATTGCTGGACCGGGCCACCGGCAAGCCGGGGCGCCGCGTGCGGCGGGGACTGGGGACCCGGGACGAAAAGGAAGCCGGAAAGTTAATTGCCGAATTGAACCAGCTTCTGGCGAACCCGGCCTTCTGGCAGGCCAGCAGCCGTCCGGCGGCGCTGGGCAAGTTCAAGCCGGTCGTCGTGGACATTTTTTATCACGACATGGTTCCGGAAGCCTCCGACCCGGCGGCCGTTCGAGACGCGATCATTCCGCTTCCGCGGTCGTTGGATTCGCCCTACCGGCAGGTGCTGCTGGTTGGAACGACGGGCGGCGGCAAGACGACGTTGGTGCGCCAGATCATCGGTTCCGATCCACGCACGGAGCGCTTCCCTTCGACATCGACGGCAAAAACCACGGTCGCCGATACCGAGATCGTTCTCGCCCCGGGGCCGTTCCGTGCGGTTGTTACGTTTCTACCGCGCGATCAGGTCCGCGACTACGTCGAGGAGTGCATGTCGGCAGCCGTACTGGCCGCCTTCCACGGCCAATCGGACACCGAGATCCTCCGTCGGCTCCTGAACCATGTGAATCAGCGGTTCCGGCTCTCCTACATTCTTGGAACGTTGAACCCGGCGGCAAACGCCGATGAATCGGACGAGGCCGAGGAGGCGCCGGCGGTCACGGACATTCCGGCCTTCGACCTGGCGCCGACGCGCGCGCTGGTTGGTTCCAGCCTGGGGCGGCTTCGTTCGATTGCCCAAGAGCATGCCGCAAGCCTGCGGAAGGAGCTTCAGGCCACCGGCGACGAACGGGTGTTTGAAGAACTCTTCGAGGACGCGCTCGACAGCCGGCTGCGCGAGGACGAGCGATTCCAGACGCTCGCCGACGCCTTTATAGGCGAGATTGAGCGGCGATTTGAGCTGTTAAAGCCCGGCACCGTTGAAAAGACGAAACAGGGCTGGCCCCGGTGCTGGTCCTACGAATCGGCCAACCGGGGAGAGTTTCTCAAGACGGTCTCGCGATTCTCGAGCAACTACGCGCCGTATTTTGGGACGCTGCTCACGCCGCTGGTGAACGGCATTCGTGTGGCCGGTCCGTTTCGGCCGGCCTGGCTGGAGAGGCAGCCGCCGCTGGTGTTGTTCGACGTGGAGGGTCTCGGGCCCACGCCGGATTCGGCGGCGAGCCTGCCGACCTCGCTGACTCGCCGTCTGGAACAAGCCGACGCCGTCCTGTTGGTCGATAACGCCACACAGCCGATGCAGGCGGCGCCCGTGGCGGCCATGCGCAATCTTGCGGCGGGCGGCCAGTCGGAAAAGCTCATGGTGTGTTTCACGCACTTCGACGGCGTCACCGGCGACAATCTTCCGGATTTCAAATCCAGAGAGCAGCATGTGCTGGCCTCGGCCGAGAATGCGCTGGTTGCCATCGGCGAGCAGCTCGGTTCGTTTGCCGAGCGGGCGCTGCGCAAACGGCTCGAATCGGCTTGTTTCTTCCTTGGCGGATTGCACGAACCCTTGCCGCCGGAAACCAAAGGCGGTAAACGCACCATCGCGCAACTGCAGGAACTTGTTCGCGCCATCGAACGGATCGCCATTCCCTCTGCCCCTGTTCCTTCGCGGCCCGTGTACGAGCGGATGAGCCTGGTACTCCACGTCAAACAGGCGGCCGAAGAATTTCACGCGGCCTGGAGCGCCCGCCTGGGCATCGCAGTGAAGTACGGCATTCCAAAAGAACATTGGACTCGCATCAAGGCCCTGGCGCGCCGTTTCGCCGAGGGTTGGGACGATGAATATCTCAACCTGAAGCCTCTTGCAGATCTGCACAAGGAACTTGTCGAGAACATCTACCGCTTTATTCAGAACCCGGTGTCGTGGACTGGACCGGTACCTTCCGATGACGAAAAGCAGCAGGTCTTCGACGGCTTTGCCCGCACCATCAGCTTCCATCTTTTAGCGATTGTGGCTGAACGTATGAAGGACGAAGTCCTCCGCGACTGGCAAAGGGCCTACGGCCTTACCGGGACGGGCTCGACGTTTGTGCGCGCCAAAATCATCGCATCGGACGTTTACAGGAAAGCGGCGCCCGTTCCCGACGTTCGGCCGATGCCGGACGGCAACAAGTTTCTCAACGACGTGATCGAGGCCGTGCGCGCCTCGGCCGAAGAGCACCAGATCACGCTTCGATAACGCTTTGCCTGGGGGAGAAGGTCCGGTGGCCCTTCTCCAGCCGGAGGCTTTCTTGATGGCTGCGCCCTAACCGGCGCAGCCGCTCGGGTCCGGCCCCCGTTTTTCCACGCCCCGGATAACCGTCAACCCATCAACCGCGGGGCTACAACCCCGCATGTAAGGAGAATGTATGACCATTTCAATTCGTGTATTGCTCGACCTGTCCCGAATGACGGCCTCCGTCCTGGTGTCCTGGGCGAATGCCGTCTATGCCGGATTGTATTTGAATCCGGCTTATCCCAACCCGCCGGTCCCATTGCCTGATTTCAGGAATGCGATCGACGACTTTGCCGCAGCAGTCGTTGCGGCCCTCGATGGCGGCTCCAAAGCCATCGCCCACAGGAACGATTTGGGCGAGAAGCTGGGCCGGATGATGCGCAAGCTCTCGCGTTACGTCGAGGCCACCTGCAACGACGACATGCCGACGTTCCTGTCGAGTGGTTTTCAACCGGCAACGAACGCCCGGTCCCGCCAGGTCCCGGTGTCGGAATCGATCCGCAAGATCGATTCCGGCGCCGCCAGCGGCGAATTCCTGGTGGCCCTCATGAAGGTTCCCGGCGCTTACAGCTATGAGCTGCGCTGGGCGCCAACCGTCTCCGGCGGAGTTCCCGGAGAGTGGACCATCCAGCCGGTCGCCCACACCCGGCCAACTTCAGTAAGGGAGCGGCGGCCGATAGTTTCTGACACCTCGGGATTGAGGGATCCTCTTGCCTGCCAAGGCCCAAGACTACGAGTCGGAAGAGTGGCTGGTCGGAAGGATTGCGGAATTCCTCCACGGTTATGTGGACATCGGCCCCATTTTCGAAAAGCTCGCCAGCTACTATGTGCTCCTGACCTGGATTTACGACGGCTTCAACGAGCTGCCCGTACCTCCGGGTGCAAGGCGATGCCGGAAGCGGCAAGACGCGATTCCTCTTGATCCTCGGCTCGCTGTGTTACAAACCCATCTTCGCCCTAGCGGCGCATCGACCGTCTCGCCGCTCTTCCGGATTCTCGCGGGGAACGCTCATCATCGACGAAGGCGATTTCCGGCTGAGCGACGAGAAAACCGAGATTATCAAGATCTTGAATCAGGCTCATGCCCGGGGTTTCCCGGTCTTGCGATCCGAGTCGGGCAACAAACGCGAGTTCAGCCCCGCGCGCCTATCAGGGGTTTTTGGACCCAAGATCGTGGCCACCCGGGGACTCTTCGAAGACCGGGCTCTGGGAATCCCGCTGCCTGACTGAGCTTCTAGGCGGGAGAAGGATACGCGAGGATATCCCGATCAATCTGAGTTCGGACTACAAGAGCGAAGCGCTCGAATTACGTGGAACCGCGCCTCAATCAAGTCTTCGCTCCCTTGATGAGCGTGATCGACGACGCCCAGGCCCGGCGGGACCTCCAAACCCTGGCCCGCCAATACCAGAAGCAGCTGGTCTCCGACCGCGGCGTCGATGCCGAGGCCCAGCTTCTGGAAATCATCCAGCAGTTGGAGACGAGCTTTCCCGGACGGAAGTTGGGGGTTAAGGAGCTGACGGGCCGCTTCATCCAACGCTACGAGGATGAGTATGAGCCGCCCGTTAATGAATTGCTCACTGTCCCCGATTTCCCCGATGCGGCAGGTAACGACAGCCGTCCGCTTCCTGGAGTTCATGCTGCTCGATCCGGTGTCCCGCGCTATCGCCGCGGCTCCCATCGACGACGAACCCATCACCGAAGCCGAACGCCAGGCC
>JACQHI010000444.1 GCA_016199105.1 Lentisphaerota bacterium
GGTATTGGCTCCCGCGAGCGCCTTGCGGACAGGGCGGAACTCACCGGGTCATGGCCCAAGCGGGTTTTCGGATAGGCTCTAAGGCGCTTTCGGCCTACTCCGCCGAAGCAAAGCCTTCTGGCTGCGAAGGCCGGGCCGAAACCGCCGTTCACGGTGAATTGTTCGCGATGAACCGCGGCGCGCTGGGCCAGCACGCCCTACCACGGACAGGACATCATTTTTTTATGGAGGGCGGTCGGCCACGACCGCCGAAATCGCGGCGACGGGGCCCGTCGCCCTCCATGAGTTATGGATCGGGAACAGGGGCAGGAGGCTGTTCCCTGTCAGTATCCGTGTCGAGGGTGGGGCTGGCCCATTCTTTCAAGACGGCGAGGGACGAAGGCGTTACACGGGCGGCGGGATGCAGAAGCAGATACGTCGCCAGCGGCATCTCGCCGGCGGAGACCTTCTTGAAGATTTGTTCCCTGCGGAACTCCTTCGCGCCATCGGAATACTCGCCCCACCGGGAGAAATTCATATGCGCCCGCCCCTCCCTGACATCGTAGGCAACGAGCCAGGAAACAGGCGCCACATAGCTGTACGCCGGCCACCGGGTGAGATGGGAATGGCAGTCATAACACGAAGCGACGAGAATGCTTTTCACGGCCTTCGGGGCGGTCAGGTCCGATATGACGGGCGGATTGTCGCGTTGAACCGGCACGAACTGGATCAGCGCCAGCAAGACCGGTATTCCGAGCAGGATCGTCTTCCTCTTCTTCTTCATGGGTTGCGGGGAACGGACGGCGCGTTGGTTGATGCCGTTCCGGGCTGCGCCGGGGCGGTCGGGCGATGCTTCTGTTGCGCGGCCTGGACGAGCGCCGCGATCAATACGCGCGGCACGCGGAGCCGATAGAAGGCTTTGCCGTCCTGATGGTAACCCGCCAGGGTGACGGGCGGGAGCGTGGGATCGAGTTTCGGCATCGTGTCCGCCGCCGCGGGGGGTATCGCCGCCTTGATGGTTTGCAGGTACAAGGGAATGTTATAGGAGAGATAGGCCACGGCGCCGGGCGCGAAATCCTTCATCGCCGCGTTGGCCGAGCCCGTACCGCTTTTCACACGCTGAGCCAATTCTTCCACGGGCGTGTTGATGCCGCACAGAATATAGGCGCCCATTCGTCCTATTTCCATCTTCATCTGGTCCAGCCCCAGCATCGTTTCCGCCAGCGGGGTGCCCGCAGGGATGCCGCTTGTCATGGTGCAGGCCAGATCGTATGAATCGACCGTCATGCCATCCTTCTTCGTCGTGGCGTGGTTCTTGATCTCGATGTCAATGCCCATGTCGCGATAGAGCGCCTGGATCGGTCCATCCTTCCATGCGTCCAACTGTTTGTGCAGCAAGGGCATGAAAGCTTCGGGATTCTCCGGAAGCAGCACGTATTCCATCTGCAGTTTTCCGTCCGAACTTGCGCCGAACGAGCAGGCCGCCGTGATTTTGCCGAGTTTCACGCTGTCCGCAATGAGGGCTTTCAACGCGTCCGTCGCATTGCTGTTGGCCGGGTCCGCCATCATGGGAATGTATTTGAGATAAAAGTCGCCCATCTGCTGCGGATTCGAAATCGTTTGCTGGAACAGCATGGCGCGGTTCCCGGGAAGGAACTGCATCAGGTCCGGCGTGTCCGCCGATCCGTTGCGGAGCATCGAGGCCAGCCAGGTTGCCTTTTCCGCTTCCACCACGGTATTCAACTCGATGGCATCCGGGAGGACGTTGAAATGGTACGTCAGGGTCTGTATCTGATCCACAATGTCGAGTACGGCCTGGAATTCGGCTTTCAGAAGCCGTTGAACCTGGCCGACGTTCATCGCGTTGCTGGGGGCCATGGCCGCCGCTGTGTTCATGCCCATGGCCATCTTCTCCTCGAACCCGTTGAAGGCAGCGCGGATTCGCTCGCCGTATTCGGCCATGATCGCCTTAGTGTTGATCGAAATCTCCAGATCGCTCTGCATCGGAGCCTGGGCGAGGCCATACAGGAGGGTCTTCTTTGCAGTTGCTGTGGCGAGTTGAGCGGGGGCTTTGGCGAGAATGCTGTAGGTGCCGAAGGTCTCCACCACCGTATTGGGAAGTCCGTCCGTGTTTGTCACCGCCAGCGGAAGCAGGATGGCCATCGTTTCCGGGAATCGGGTCGGCGTCGCGTTTGTCCCCGGCGTCCACACGAAAGCCGCCGCGTTGCCGCCCGGCGTCATCTTGCTGAAGTCCAGGCCCATCGCCGCGGCTTGCGCGCGAAGGCCTTCCGCGTTGACCATGGGCACGATCGTGCCGAGCCACTGGGCGATGCGGTCCAGCGTCGCGTTCGGCTCATGCACGCGCAATGCGCCGAGCAGATCGGCCTGGCCGGCGAGGATCGAGGGGGGGATCGCGACTTTCGCGATCGCGGGAGCCGTCGCGGCTTTGCTCACCGTGCCGGTTGTCGCCGCCTTCTCCGCGCCCCTGCCGCACAGGCAGACACCCAGGAAGACCGCCGTGAAAACAAAACCCGATTTCCGTCCCACTGATAAGCGCATAAGCAGTCCTTCCATTGTTTGTTGGCGACAATTGTCGGCCGGCTTTGCCCGCCGTGCTGTGGTGAGGATTACCAAGTTGAGCGGCGGCACGCAATCCCAAAATCACGTGAACTTGACAATGCGAGCCCGGCTTGCAGAATATCTGCCGTGGATGGCAGGGTTTGAATCCTGACTCTGAACCCAACCCGTTGGTTTTTGAAGGGAACACGCCATGAAAATCGTCGTGCTGGACGGGCATACCATGAATCCGGGGGATAATCCGTGGACGCCTCTCCAGGCGTTGGGCGAGACCGTCATCTATGAGAGGACCGCGCCCGAGCAGGTGGTTTCTCGTTCCCGCGAGGCCGGGATCCTGGTCGTCAACAAGGTGGAATTGACGCGGGATGTTCTCGCGCAATTGCCCCTGTTGCGCATGATTGCCGTGACGGCCACGGGCTATAACGTGGTGGACGTGGCGGCGGCGCGCGA
>JACQHI010000037.1 GCA_016199105.1 Lentisphaerota bacterium
GACCCTATACAATGCCGATGGTCTTTGTTAAAAGGGCTCGTCGGCTACGAACGAGTCCGGGAGGAAAAAAGCTTTCGATTCCTCTATCTGCTCCGGCTCGGGAAAAAGCCGGAATCCATCGAGGAGCCGCCGACCGTCGGGAACGCCGCGCCATGATCACCCGTGAACCGGAATTTTTCGATCCGCCCGTCAATGTGTTCGCCAAACTGGGGCGCACCGGCATGCTGGTCTGCCGGGATGCCGGCCGGGCGCTGCTGGTGCTGTGGCAGGCGATTCTCTTCCTGCGATTCGCGCTGACAAAGCGGTCGCGCTACGAATTCTTCAATCAGCTGTTCATCACGGGCATCAAGAGCCTGGCCGTGATTTCGGTCGTGGCCATGTTCACGGGAATGATCCTGGCCCTGCAGACCGGCATCGAGTTGAGGAAGTTCGGGCAGGAGGTGAACATCGGGGCCGCCGTGATGGTGTCCATGCTGCGGGAAATGGGGCCCTTCATGACGGGGCTCATCCTGGCGGCCAGCGTCGGGGCTTCCATCGCGGCGCAACTGGGCACCATGACGGTGTCCGAGGAGATCGCGGCGCTGGAGGTCATGTCCATCAATCCCGTGCGGTTTCTGGTGATGCCGCGGCTGGCGGCCCTGATGATCATGACGCCGATCCTGACGTTCTATGCCTGCATGCTGGGCGTGTTCGGGGGCGGAATCGTGGGGTTCACCCAGTTGGACGTCGATTTTTCCGCCTATCTGGATAACGCCCTGCGCTGGGCCGAAAACAAGGATCTGTATGTCGGCCTTTTCAAAGCCTGGGTGTACGGCATTGTCATCGCCACCGTGGCGTGTCATCAGGGGTTCTCGACGCTGGAGGGGGCGGTGGGGGTCGGGCGCGCGACCCGCCGCAGCGTGATCATCTCGTTTCTGTCCATCCTGGTGGTGGGCTACATCATTACGCGGATATTCTACGTATGATCCGGTTCGAACATGTCAGCAAAAATTTCGGAACCCGCACGGTGCTCGATGACGTCAGTTACGAAATCGAGACCGGCGAAACCTTCGTCATCGTGGGGTTCTCCGGGGCGGGCAAAAGCGTGTCGCTGAAGCACATGATCCGGCTGTTGACGCCGGACGAGGGCCGCGTGCTGGTGGACGATGCCGTGATCAGCGAGGCCGGCAGCCGCGAGTTGGAGGCCCTGCGCGAAAAATTCGGCGTGCTCTTCCAGGGCGCGGCCCTGCTGGAGTGGCTCACCGTCGGCGACAACGTGGCGCTGCCGCTCAGGGAAAAGACGTCGCTGGGCGACGCGGAGATCGAGAAGCGGGTGCGCGCCAAGCTGGAACTTCTCGGCCTGGCCGACGTGTATCGCGCGCATCCCGCCGACCTGTCGGGCGGCATGCGCAAACGGGTGGGCCTCGCGCGCGCCATCGTTTCGGAGCCGCAGATCATCCTCTATGACGAGCCGACCTCGGGGCTGGATCCCGTGACGTCCCGTTCCATCGACCGGATGATCGCCCGGATGCGCCAGGAATTGAAGATCACCAGCGTGGTTGTGACGCACGACTTGTTCAGCGCCCTGAGCATCGGCACGCGCATTGCCATGATCGACAAGGGGAAAATCGTCGAGTTGTCGGCGCCGGCGGAGTTCATCCGTTCGGAGCAGCCGACCGTGAAGGGATTTCTGGAAGCGCAGTTTGTGACCAAACGAGGGGAATGGGAGAAAACAATGCCATGACAGCCAATAGTCGAAGACGGGAAATCACGGTGGAACTGGTGGTCGGGACCTTCATGTTCTGTGTGTTGCTGGGGTTGTGCATCTTCACGATCGTGCTCACGCGCGTCAACCTATTCGCAAAGCATTATCCGCTGGAGGTCGTGTTCGACGATGTGATGGGCTTGCGGGACGGCGATAATGTCGTGATTCGCGGCATGTCCGTGGGGAAAGTGAAGCGGCTTCTGCTTCAACCGGATGGCGTGCATATCCTGGCGGAAATCGACCGGATGGTGGCGCTCAAGCAGGATTACACGATGGAGATTGGGGCGACCTCCGTGCTTGGCGGCCGTTACCTGCAGATCCACGAGGGCTCGTTGCAGGCGCCCCCCTTGCCGACCGGAACGGCGTTGAAAGGCGTGCGGCCGCATGACCTGATCACGGAGGCGTCCGCCGTCGTGGGCAAGATCCGGGACGCCATCGACAACGAGAACATCCTGGGCAATCTCTCGGGCGCCATCGCCGACATCAAAGAGATCACGGGAAAAATCAACGAGGGCGAAGGCTCGCTCGGGAAGCTGGTCAACGACGAATCGCTGTACGACGACGCGAAAGCGACGATGGCCAACCTGAACGCGGTGTCCGAAAAAATCCAGAAAGGGGAGGGCACCCTCGGCAAACTGGTCAATGACGACACGCTCTACAACGACGCCCGAGACATCGTGGCGGAAGTGAAAACGGCGGTGAAGGAGCGGCAGTTGCTGGCCAAACTGGAAACAACCGTGGCGAATCTCGACGCGATCACGGAAAAAATCAACTCCGGCCAGGGCACCCTGGGCAAACTGGTCAACGACGACGCCGTATACCAGGAAGTCAAGAAACTGGTTGGCGAGGCCCGCGCCACGCTGGACGATCTCAGGGAAACGTCGCCCGTCGTGACCTTCACCAGTATTTTCCTGGGCGCGTTTTAGACTATGCAGACACTCGCCTATCGAACACGGCTCGATATCCTGTCGGAGGGCTATGACCGGAAAACCGACTGGTTCCAGCCCCGCGTGGCGATCATCCCGCCCGCCACCGCCGTGCTGCTGATGACCCGGGCCCAGCTCTGGGGCAGCGATATTTTTACGGCGGTGCAGGAAATGCGGTCGGACGATCTCGGCCGCACTTGGAGCGCCGCGCGGCCGCACCCCACGCTCGACCGCCGGCCGCTGGGGGATGCCTTCGTGGCCTGTCCCTGCGATATGACCCCCGCCTGGCATGCCGCCTCCAGGACGCTGCTGGCCACGGGACACACGGCCGTTTACAAGACCGGCGAGAAGGGGGCGCTGGTCACGAACAACTCCTGCCGTCGTGACGTGGCCTACGCGGCCTACGATGCCGGACAACGCACGTGGTCGGAATGGAAAACCCTGGACTTCCCGGATCCCGAGCATTTTTACTGGACAGGCTCGGGCTGCGCCCAGCGCGTCGATTTATCCAATGGCGAGATCCTTCTGCCGGTCACTGGCGTGCCCCGGCAGACGCTCGGGGACAATGCCTGGAAGGCGTGTTACTTTTCCACCGTGGTCCGCTGCTCGTTCGACGGCGCCACGCTGCGCTATCTCGGACACGGCGACGAGCTTTCCGTGTCCGATCCGCGCGGATTCTGCGAGCCTTCGCTCGTCCGCTTCGACGGGCGTTTCTTCCTGACGCTGCGCAACGATCTCCGCGGCTACGTGGCGGTCAGCCGGGATGGGTTGCATTACGAACGGCCCAGCCCCTGGACGTTCGAGGACGGGACGGAACTGGGCAGTTACAATACACAGCAGCATTGGCTCGCGCACAGCGACGGGCTCTTTCTGGTCTATACCCGGCGGGGCGCCGGCAACGACGAGGTCATCCGGCATCGGGCGCCGCTGTTCATGGCGCAGGTGGACCCGGAACGGCTCTGCGTGGTTCGGAGCACCGAGCGGGAGCTCGTGCCGAACCGGGGGGCGCAGTTGGGCAATTTCGGGGCGGCCGCCGTCACGCCCGCCGAGTCCTGGGTCGTCACCACCGAGCACATGCAGGGCGACGCCCGGTATCCTCACAACCTGGAGTTGACCGAGCGGCGGGGCGCCAACGCCCGCGTCTATCTTTGCCGTATCCAGTGGGACCGGCCCAACGGGTAACCTCACATCGCCGAATGATTCACGCTGTAGTTCGGCGATTCCTTGGTGATTTTCACGTCATGCGGGTGCGCTTCACGGACGCCGGCCAGCGAGACCCGGACGAACGTGCCCAGTTCCTTCACCTGGGACAGCGTCCGGCTCCCGCAATAGCCCAGCGCGGATTTCAAACCGCCGCAAAATTGCGTGAGCACCTGGGACACCGTTCCGGAAAAGGGCACGATCCCCTCGATGCCCTGGGGAATCAATTCGTCCTCCCGCGCATCGGCCTGACCGTAGCGCTCGCGGCTGCCCCTGGCGCTCTTCATGGCCGCCAGGCTGCCCATGCCGCGGTACACGACGTATTGGCGGCCCTGGTGGATGATTTTCTCGCCCGGGCTTTCCTCGGTGCCCGCCAGTACGGAACCCATCATGATGGTGTCGGCCCCGGCCACAATGGCCTTGGGAACGTCTCCGGAAAAGCGGATGCCGCCGTCGGAAATGACGGGAACGCTTCCCTGCAGGGCCTTGGCGCACTCGTAAATGGCCGTGATCTGCGGAATGCCGACTCCGGCCACGACGCGCGTCGTGCAGATGGAGCCGGGGCCGATGCCCACTTTCACCGCATCCGCTCCGGCGTCCCGCAGGGCGAGGGCGGCGTCGCCGGAGGCGATATTGCCGGCGATCACGTCAATGTCGGGATAATGGCTCTTGACCCAGCGGCACATCTCGATGACGCCGCGGCTGTGGCCGTGGGCCGTATCGATCACGAGGACATCCACGTCCTTTTCCTTCAGCGCGGCAACGCGCTCCTGGTCGTTGGGGCCGACGGCGGCGCCGACGCGCAGGCGGTGTTTGGAATCGCGGTTGAACTGCGGTTCGGCGTTTTCCACCAGGGTTTTGACGTCGGAATAGCTGTACAGGCCGACCAGCCGCCCGCCGTCCACGAGCGGGAGTTTGCCGATCTTGTGGGTCTGCATGATCTCATAGGCTTCGGTCAGGGTCGTGTTGGGCC
>JACQHI010000433.1 GCA_016199105.1 Lentisphaerota bacterium
CTGAATCTCTCGGCCACGGATGGCGCCTATACGGACCGCGTCCGGGTGACGTGGGATGCAGCGACCTTTGCGACCAACTATGTGCTGTATCGGAACACGACCAATGACTCGGGGACGGCAACGGTCATCGTCTCCGGCGTGGCGGGGACACTCTATGACGACACCTCGGCGATGACGGGCATCGTCTATTATTATTGGGCCAAGGCGACGAATGTGGCCGGCGCCAGTGTCTTCAGCAGTGGCGATTCGGGTTATCGCCTTGTGGCGCCGTCGGCTCCGCTGAATCTCTCGGCCACAGACGGCGCCTATACGGACCGTGTGCGGGTGACGTGGGATGCGGCGACCAATGCGACCGGCTATGTGCTGTATCGCCATACAGCCAATAACTCGGGGACGGCAACGGCCATCGTCTCCGGGGTGGCGGGGACGCTCTGCGACGACACATCGGCGACGGCGGGCATCGTGTATTATTATTGGGTCAAGGCCACGAACGCGGCCGGCGCCAGTTCATTCAGCAGCGGCGATACGGGCTATCGCCTTGCGGCGCCGATGGCGCCCCTGAATCTCTCGGCCACGGATGGCGCCTATACGGACCGCGTCCGGGTGACGTGGGATGCGGCGACCTTTGCGACCGGCTATGTGCTGTATCGCCACACGGCTAACAACTCGGGCTCGGCGACTCCGATCGGGTCCGGCTTGACGGGAACGCTCTATGACGACACCACGGCGGTCCAGGGAACGACGTATTACTACTGGATCAAGGGGACCAATGCGGCCGGCGTTGGCGCGTTCAGCCTCGGGGACAGCGGGTATGCCGCGACACTGGTGACACTCAATGTCCAGGCCAGCGACGGGTCGTATTTCGACAAGGTCCGCGTCACTTGGTCCGCTTTGCCGCTGGCCACGGGGTATCAGGTGTGGCGGCATACGGCCTCAACCATCGGCTCGGCTTCTCTGTTGGGGGCGGTGGCGGAGACCGGGTATGACGACACAGGCGCCACGCCCGGCCTGACCTATTATTATTGGGTCCGGGCGACGAACAGCGCCGGGCCGGGCACATTCAGCGCGTCCGACACGGGCTGGAGGAACGTTCTGTACACGTTGACGCCCAGCGCGGGGCCCGGCGGCGGCATTTCTCCGTCGAGTCCGGTGACCGTCACGTATGGCGCCAACCAGACGTTCCAGTTCGCGCCGGCGACGGGGTTCCGCATCCGGGATGTCACGGTGGACGGCGTTTCGGTCGGGGCCGTGAGTCTCTACGCGTTCACGAGCGTCCATGCGAACCATACGATCGACGCCCAGTTTGTGACGAACCAGCCGCCGACACTGGTGTTGCAGGCGACGCCGCGGACGGGGTGGGCGCCGTTGCGCGTGACGTATGACTTCACCGGCTCCTCGGATCCGGACGGGCGCATCGTCCGTTATGAGGTGGATCGCCATGGCGATGGGGTCTATGAGGTTCAGAACGAAGGCAGCGGGGTGTTTACCGTGGACTATACGGAAGACGGGACGTTCAACAGCCTGGCGCGGATTATCGACAACGACGGGGCGAACGCGCGCACCACGGTCGTGGTGGTGGTGATGAGAACGGGGCTGGCGCCTTCCTTGCAGGCGGTCCCTGCTTCGGGCCCCGCGCCGCTCACGGTCAGCCTGATTGGAACGAACTCGACGGCGCCGGAGGGTCGCCGGATCGTGGTCTATGAATGGGACCCGGACGGCAACGGCGTCTTCGATCGCATCTCGACGACGGGCACGATCTCCTATGTGTACCGTCAGGCCGGCGCCTATACGGCTGTGTTGCGGGTGACGGACGACACGGGACTGAAGGCGAGCGCCACGGCGACGGTGACCGTGGGAACGCCGATCGAAGATCCACCGACCGTGCGATTGAACGCCAACCCTTCGAGCGGCAGCAAGCCCCTGGCGGTCGCGTTCACCGCCGCGGCGAATTCCGCCGGCGGCATCGCTTATTATCTATGGGACTTCAACGGGGACGGAGTTGACGATCTGCGGACCACCGCCTCCACCACCGGCTACGGATATGGGCAGGTCGGGCGCTTCGAGGCCAGGGTGACGGCGATCGCGAACTCGGGGCTGATGGGGTCCGACACGGAATGGATCCAAGTCAATGAGTCATCGGAACTGCGGACGTGGATCACGACGCCGAGGTCCGGAGATATCGTGTGGGGGACGGCCGTGTCGCTGATGGCCCATGCGGCGCCGGGCAGCCAGGTGGCCTGGGTGCAATACCAGTACACGCCGGCCGGCCAGGGCTCATGGTCCAATCTGGGGGCGGCGCTGGTACCCCCGCAGAATGCGTATTCCATGACGTGGGATGTGACGAGCCTGACCGACGGGGCGGCTTACGAGCTCCGGACGGTGGCCGGGGACACCTCGGGCGGCTCGGTGACGTCGGACGTGGTGACGATACGCGTGGATTCCGGAGCGGGCGGCCAGGTGGGCGGGATCGTCGAGGACGAGGTGAACGGGCAGCACCGGACAACCGGAACTTACAGCCAGGACGAGACGGCGCAGATGGAGCTTCATGACGGCACGACGGTGGAAGTGCCGATGGGCACGGTGGAGTCCACGCTGACGTTGGAAGTGATCCTGGCCGATCGCAACGTGAATCCGACGAACGGAGCGGCGGCCGGCCAGGTCGCCATTCATGAGAATCTGACGATCACCATCGAGGGCGACCCCGAGTTGCAGAGGGCGATCACCATCGATGTGCCGTATCCGGACGCCAACAACGACGGTTTCGTGGACGGGACGCGCGTGAGGGAAACGACGCTGAGTCTGTTTTGGTACAACACGGCGTCGAGCCGCTGGGAGAGGACCCTGAGTTCCGAGGTGCATGCGGACGAAAACTTCATCCGCGCGACGACCTATCACCTGACGGAATTCGGGGCGTTCGGCACAGGGCAGGCGAGCGTTTCCGGCGACTATGACGGGGACGGGGTGAGCGATCTCGCGGTGTTCGATCAGAATACGGGGTGCTGGTATATTCGAACCCTGCCGGGTACGCTGCTGGTCTGGGCCGCGCCATGGGGCTGGCCGGGCGCGGAGCCGGTGAGCGGCGACTATGACGGGGATGGGATCAGCGACCTGGCGGTCTTCGACCAGATTACTGGTAACTGGTATGTTAGGACCATGTCCGGGACTGTTCTCGCGTGGGCCGTGCCATGGGGCTGGCCGGGCGCGGAGCCGGTGGGCGGCGACTATGACGGGGATGGAGTCAGCGATCTGGCGGTCTTCGATCAAAGCACCGGCAACTGGTATATCCGCACGCTGGACGGCGCGACGCTGGCGTGGGCCGTGCAGTGGGGCTGGCCGGGGGCGGAGCCGATAAGCGGCGACTATGACGGGGATGACGTGGACGACCTGGCCCTTTTCGATCAGAACACGGGCTATTGGTACATCCGTACGATGAGCGGCTCGCAGGTGGCCTGGGCTTCGCAATGGGGCTGGCCGGGCGCGGAGCCGACAAGCGGCGACTATGATGGGGATGGGATCAGCGATCTGGCCGTCTTCGATCAAAACAGCGGGTTCTGGTTCATCCGGACCGTGTCGGGCACGATGCTGACCTGGGCGATGAACTGGGGCTGGCCAGGGGCGACGCCGGTCGGCGGCGACTTCAATGGCGGCCAGGAATCGGATGTCGCGGTCTTCGATCAAAACACCGGCAACTGGTACATCCGCACGATGGATGGAGAAATGCTGGGGGTGGCGGTTACATGGGGTTGGCCCGGCGCCACGCCGATCCGGTAGGATGATCGTCAGGTATGAACTGCCGTTCGCGGTCGAGCGAATGCGTATTTTCATCGATGATTGAAATGCAGACAATTACTGCTTTGTTGAGAGGGCAGCGTGATGAAGCTAAACGTCGGGTGTGGGATGGACGTACAAGAGGGATACACGAATATTGATTGGTGCGACTATGGCAACAATCGCATCCAAATAGTGGACGTCACTCGTTTTCCATGGCCGTTCGCGGATGGAATATTCGATGAAATCAAGATTCAGGCTGTTCTTGAGCATTTGCCGGACCAGGTTAAAACAATGGAGGAGGTTCATCGCATTTGCAAAAAAGGGGCAGTGGTCAAGATATCCGTTCCGCATTTCTCGGGAACAAACACATGGGACGATCCTACACACCTGCGAGGGTATTCAACTCATACATTAAGATATTTTTGTGGTGATGGTAGCTCGGCCTATCGGAATGGGCAAAAGCCACCGCTCTTCCGTATGCGGAAAGAGGTTCTCAATGTGTCCGCTGCCCTGCCTTTCCTGAATATCGTTCCAAGGATTTTGGGCCATCGACTCTATGAGAGATTTTTTTCCTACCTCATTCCCTGCCAGGGACTGTATGTCGAACTGGAAGCAATATAATTACAGCGATCAATCGGCTGTTTCAACCTGGGCATAGGTGATGTCGCCGGTCTTTCCGTCCCAGCCCAGAAGATCGAGCCGGTCCGATGGCGTGGCGCCGGTCCGGATGCCGGCGGTGATCGGCATGCCCCCCAGCGGCCGCTTCAAACCGAGCCGCACGGGCGTCAAGCTCAGGGCCGGAAAAATATCGAAGACATACGTCCCCACCTCGAATCCGCCCTCCGCCCTGGCGGCATGCGCCAGCGCCACGGCGCGCAGGCGGCCGGACGGAGATACGTGAAAGCCGCCGCCATGGATCGGAAGCAGCGGCGAAGCGGAACAAAACGGCAGCCCCTTTGCCTGCTCTTTCCGGGCCGCATCGGCCGACAAATCCTCCACCGCTTCGAACAGGACCCGGCGATCCGTCACGGCGCCCTTGCTGATCCGACAATACTTGACGGCGTTGCTCAGGGGCGTGCCCGGGAAGAACTCGTCGCGGATGCAGGGTTGCCGGAAGTTGCAGTCGAAATACAGGATATGAGCATCCCCGTCCGGATCGAGGGCCATATCGATCTGCACGAGACTTCCGGCCGTTTCATCGCGTGTGGCAAAGGTCAGCGGCATGGAGAATTCGCGGCTCCCCAGGTCCGGCGTCCACCGGTAAAAGAGCTGGCGGAAATCGTAATCCCAAGCCGAACCGGTCACCCGCTTCTTGCACTCCCGCCAGCGCGGATTGGACTCCTCGATATCCCCCAGCGCCACCACATGGGCAGCGCGTCCCCGGACGGCCAGCATGGGATAACAGCCGCGGATGGGAAAGCGCAGGATGCCGTTGTGACTCCACTCCCCTGCCGTATCGCGAAAGCTCCACGCCTGGCTGTAGGTGTCGCCATCGCTCACCTGGTGACTGACCCAGATGGCGCCGGCATCGCGATCCACAGCCAACCCGCGGTAGCTGTGTTCAAAAAACGCGTAGGGAGAATCCCAAACGGGCTTCAGCACTTCCGGCGGCGTCCCCGCCGGTTTTGCCGCATCGATCGTCAGGACGCACGGGTCAGTATGCCACGTCTCGCGGTCGTCTGTTTTGTCCAGTTTGCCCCGGCATTTCGTTTTGGGATTGGTGGAAATCACCACCCGCCCACCCGGCAGGCAGGCCAGCGGACAGGGCTCCCGTTCCTCGTACCGCGGCGCCTCATGGAAGAGCTCCCAGCAACCGCCATCAGGCCTCCGAAACAGGCGCCACCGCGTGTTGCACAGCGGCTTGACCCCCGCCCCGACGTCCATCACGCTGGCCCACACGGTGTTGCCATCGCGCACGAGGGTCTTCGAGCCGAAGGACCAGAGCGGACCGGCTCCGTTGTTCGGATCAGGACACTGGGCGATGGTTTCTTCGGCTAGAACGGTAAAGCGGGACATGGGGATAGCTATTCGCAACTAATTAGGGTTCAGGGTTCAGTTTGCCACCAGCCAAAGCCGGGTGTCGAACGATGAATATCGAGCGCACAACATTACGGCTCTGGCGGCGAGCTTTTGCGAGCTAACCAGCAGCCGGTGGTTGGGGCATATCTTGCTGCATTCTCCTTTGTTGTTTGATTGCTTCTATCTGTTTGAGGCGCGACCGGCTCATCAGTCCGAGAACAACTGCAAACGGGACCAAAGGAAGCACGATGTTTGCGAGACCAGGAGGCGCCGAGAACGTGAGCACGCCATATGCACCCAGCGCGCCCACGAAAAGCACGATGTTCAGGACAAGTGAAACTCGCATGAGACGTTCAGTTTCCGACAGACGGTCCTCATACGACTCTATAGCTTGATCGCTCATCATCGCCCCTTACAACAAGAATGTTAACCACGCGCGGCGCGTGGCAAGCCATGGACTCGTCCCGTGCTTCACGGGATGGCACGGATACGATCAGACAGTTTGAGTTTCCATCCGTGTCATCCGTGTAATCAGTGGTTGATTCTTTGTTCCCAGTATTCGAGCACGCGGGTCAGGCCGTCTTCGAGCCGGACCCGGGGTTTCCATCCCAGGACTTTGCGGATTTTCCGGGCATCCAGATCGATGAACGGCTGATCGGACTGGATCGGCCGGCGCGGATACCCCGGCGGATATTTGCCGAACTTGATTTTTTTCCGGCTGTACCCCAGCCGGTCGGCAAGCCGGAGCGCCAGTTCGCGGTTCGAGAGGACCTCCCCCAGCGCGACGTTGAACGCCTCGCCACGCACCCCGGGATGGGCGATCGCCGCGCGATAGGCCGCCGTATGGTCGCTCACATACATGTAATCGCGCAGGGAATCCGGCGCGCCGATATACAACGTTTCGCCCTTGAGCATGGAGACGATCAGGTATTCCACATAAAAACTGGGGTCCAGTTTCCGGCCGTAGGAATTCACGCAGCGCATGACGGTGGTGTTCAGGCCGTACACGGTCGTCATCATCCGGAGATACTCGTCGGTCATGGACTTGGTCACGGCGTAGGGGCTGGAGGGCAGCAACGCGGCCTCCTCCGGGATGGGCTGGCGCTTCTGGATTCCATAGACCTCGGCGGTGGAGGCATAGAGAAGACGCTTGTTCCGGAAGCCCGGCAGCTCCAGCAGGCCGTGCGCGATATTCAGCGTACCGTGCACGTTGGTCCGGACGTAGGCAAACGGCTTGTCGAAGGAATCGCGGACGGGACTCAGCGCGGCCAGATGCACGACGATATCCGGATTGACCCGGCGCAGGAGGGCGAGCGTGGACGGGTAATCCGTGATATCGCCCTCCACGAGCGAGATCTTGCCGAGAAACGGTTGCAGTTGCTCAAGCGGCCGGTGGGCGCAACGCCGCACGAGGCCCACCACCCGGTGTTGCCCGCCGAGTTCCGCCGCCAAATGACTGCCGATGAATCCCGTTACACCGGTGATCAGAATCGTTTTCATGCCTGCCCCTCCTTTGAAAAGTATTCGCCGCCCACCACGTCGAATTCCGGAAGGGCGAAGATCATCCGGCCGCCCTTCAGGACGAAATCCTTTTCCTGCCGGAGAATCTCGTCCTTGAACTGGTAGGGCAGGACGAAGAGATAATCCGGAAGATTCGTCCGGTAATCGACGAAGGGAATCACCCGGATGCCCGTGCCCGTGATGTAGCGGCCCCACTTGTCGGCGTTTTTATCCACGGCCGCATCGATCAGCGTGTTGTCAATGCCCGCATACTGGAGCACCACGAGCCCCCGCGTCGAGGCGCCGTAGATGTAAATCCGCTTGCCCTTCCGCTTTTCCTCCCGCAGGAAGGCGTGCAACTTCGTCTTGATGTTCCCGAGCCGGCCCACAAAGGCGTCAAACCCCCGTTTCTCGCAGAGGCCGCGCTCGCGCTCGCGCTGGCGAAGGGCTTCCACCCGCTCCGGGGCGCCCGGCAATGGCTGCAGTTCGCCATCGCGGTGTCCGATCAGGATCCGGAAACTGCCGCCGTTGACGTCGTTCAGCTCCACATCCAGAACTTGGAAGGCATGTTTCTGAAGCAGGACTTCCAGGGACAGGAGCGAGTAATACTCCAGATGCTCATGGCTGATGTTGTCAAAGGTGTTGTTGTCCAGCATCAAGCCCAGATAGTTCATCTGGATGATCCAGAGGCCGTCCTTGTCCAGGCAGTGCCGGACACTCTCCACGAAGGCATCCGGCGCTTCGAGATCGTAGAACATGGCGATGCTGGTCACGACCTTCGCCTTGCGATTCTTGAAATGCTTTTCGAACGCCGCGGCGTTGAAGTAGTCGTGGATGATGGTCGTCCCCGGCTGACGGCCCAGGGCACAGAGATTGGAGGGCTCGAACCCCACCTTCACGATGTCCGGTTCGTCATATTGCCGCAACAGCGTGCCGTCGTTCGAGCCGATGTCCACGACGATATCGCCGTGCCGGAGCGAGGTCCACTGTTCCGCGCACCGCACGATGTCGGCCAGGGCCTTCACCATGGTGGTGCTGATGCCGGATTTGTACCAGTACTGCCGGTACAGGAGGTCGTGGTCGATCGTGTGTTTGAGCTGCAGCAGGCCGCACCCGCCGGACGATGCGTCGCACAGCACGAGGTCCAGGGGCGCCTTGACCGTCTGCTCCTTCGGGTTTTGCAGGAATCCCACCGTATATTGGTCGCCCAGCGAGAGGATGGGAAGCAGTTTCGGGACGCCGCAAACACGGCAGTTGGTTCGTTCCTTGATCGTTTCGGTTTTCATAGTGTCCTTATTTGGCCCTGGGCTACTCGTACTCCTCCTCGTTCTCGTCCTCGATGTTGGAATTTTCGCCGCCTGTCACACCCAGCCCCACTGCCGGATGCAGTCCTCCGCCTCCTTGATATTCTTGATGTCGTTCACGGAAATCCATTGCTCGTCGCGATCCAGCATATACGCCGCCATTTGGCGCTCGGCGCCCAACCGCGTGAACACGGCGTCCTCGATGGAACCGGTGGAGGGCATGTCGTCCACGATGCGCCGTTCGAGGATATAAACGCCGATGCTGACGGGCGCGTCCTTGAGCACGCGCCCGTACCGGAACCCGGTGATGCGGTCATTCTCCGTCTCCACCACGCTGAACCGGCAGTGAAAAGGGGCCAGGGCCATGGTCACCAGCGGCTTGAGCGCCTCGTGCCGCTGGAGCAGGCGGCCCACATTGAGATTGGTGATTTCATCGCAATTCATGCCGAGGAAGGTGGCGTCCTTCACATGCCGCGTGATGGCCAGGTGGAACGCCTGGGCCGTTCCCCCCTCCAGGGTGTGTTCGCTGAAGCGCACGTTGAGGCCGAAGTGGTCCTGGCTTTTCAGGAAGTCGACGATTTTGTCCTTCTTGTAGGCCACGCCAATGACCAGGTCGGTGATGCCGTTGGCTTTCAACCAGCAGATCACCCAGTGCAGCATCGGCTTTCCGCAGACCGGCGCCATGGCTTTCGGGAGATCGCGGGTCAGCGGCAGCAACCGCGAGCCCTCCCCGCCGGCGATGATGACCGCCGTTTTGATCATGGCGGGACGGGCGCTCCCGGGTTGGCGGGCTTGTGTTCTTCCGGTTTGATGGTGATGAATTCGACCAGGAGGGGCACTTTGGCGATTCCCCACAGCGGGTCGCTCAGGACAATGTCGGTGCGTCCCGGGGCCAGCAGGACGGGCTTCAACGTCCAGTCGTCGAGCCGCATGTTATGGAAATCCTGCTGGTCGCCGCGATCGGTCCTGACCTGCTTGGCGCCGTTGCCGGCGACCCCCCGGAGCGTCACCGTGACCTCGATCGGCGCCGGCGTCAGATTGTGCAGTTCGATGACCGCCGAGGCCGCCAGTCCGCGCCAGTCGCGGAAATCCCGTGTCTTCATGTATTGCCAGCCGGGCCCGAACAGCATGACGACGGGCCGGCCTTCCTGCCGCGCCCGGGCGAGGATGTCTTCGGGCAGATTGTAAAACAGCAGCACGTCGATGTTGTTGGTGTCCACCCCATAGAAATCCTCCGTCGCCCCCAGTTGCATCTCCCGAAGGGCCAGCGCCTCTTCATTGGTGAAGCCCACCTGCCGTTTGAAATGCTGGAGCGGGAAGGTCCAGCGCCCCATGCCCGGCACCCGGTGATAGGTGCGGCTCATTTCCAGGAACGCGGCATCGGGATTCCGGAGGAAAAACTCCCGCGTGACCTCGCGCGTCCGATGCTTCGTGTAATTCGCCAGCGGCTCATCCGGCACGGTGAAGGTGATGAACACATTGGTCGGCATATGCTGCCGCCACATGTGCGCCGGCCCGAGCCAGCCCTCCGTGACGACCACCGAGCCCCTCGGCAGGTGCGCGTCCATCCACCGGCTCATCTTGGAATACTCCAGCGGATTGCCGGTGAGGGTCAGGATGCAGACGATCGGACGCGCCATCAGGGCCGCCACCCCGACGAACAACAGGGCCGCCACGTGGATATCCCGGACGCGCTCCCGCCAATTGGCGAACAGAATCCCGTGGATCGTTTCCCCCAGCCACAGCAGCCCGACGGCGGAAATGAAGAGCAGCACCAGCCAGAGCGGCAGAAAATAGCGCACCGCAAACAGGCCGGCGCTGTATTGCAGAGTGACCGCGATCAGGGCAAACAGCCCCAATGCGATCGCGAGGAACACCGACACCACGGGCCGCCAGATCGCGTTCTTCAGTCCCCCAAAAATGCCGCAGCCCAGGAGCACCAGCGTGAGCATTCCCCGGGGCAGGTCCCCTCCCCACGTCATCTGCAAGGGGATGTGCCACATGCCGCTGAACATGGCGTTCGGATTGCCCTGCGGCGTCAAGAAGGACGCCCGTTCGTCCTGAAGCGCTGCAATGAACAAATACCCCCACGGGGCGATGGTCAAGAAAGCCACGCCCCCGCACGCCAGCACCCACGCAAGCACCTGCCGCCACGGCAGGCGGTCTCTCCGGATAATGACATAGAGGAGCAGGATGGACCAGAGCAGGCCCACCGCCGGCCAGGTGGACA
>JACQHI010000435.1 GCA_016199105.1 Lentisphaerota bacterium
ATGGCTCCAATGGGGTTTTCGGATAGGCTCTAAGACGCTGGGCCGGGTTCTCGGCACCGACGATTGGCCGGCGTTCCAGCGGCAGTGGGAGACATTTGTCTTGAAGCTGACCTTCCCCTGAATCATACTTCTCTTGGAGTAAGTCATGGGCATGCATAAATAGGTAGGGCGCGCTCGCCGAGCGCGCCGCGGTTCATCGTAAACGGCGGTTTCGGCGAAACCGCCCTACCCAAACGATATCCATTCTATCAATATGGAGTTACGGAGTCTTATGAAAATATTTCTGCGCGGCTTGCTGGCCATTCTGCCGATCAGCATCTGTGTGTTCTTCATCTACTGGATCGTCACCTTCGCGGACTCCAAGCTGGGGGCGCTTTTGAAACTGCTCCTGCCGGACCGCTGGTATTTTCCGGGGCTTGGTCTGCTGGCTGGGTTGGGCCTCATTTTCGTTGCCGGCCTGCTGTTCAACACCTGGCTGTTCCAGCGGCTGTTGTCGCTGGTGGAGGACCGCCTGGGCCGCATCCCGCTCGTCAAGACGATCTTTGGGAGCATCAAGGATCTGTTGGCCTTCTTCGCGAAGGACGGCAAGAAAGCCGAAGCCAAGGGCGTCGTGCTGGTGACCGTGAATAACGCGCAGATGCTCGGGATCGTCACGCGTGACGATCTGTCCGGTCTCGCGGGAGCGTCAGAGGTTCAGGATCGCATCGCCGTGTATTTGCCCATGAGCTACCAGATGGGAGGGTTTACGGTGTTTGTGCCGCGGTCGGCGGTCCGGCCGCTGGCCATGTCGGTCGAGGACGCCATGCGCTTCGCGATGACGGCCGGGATGTCCATGGATGCGCCGCCGGCGAAGTGATGGGCGATTCATGAATGAGATTAAACACCATCGCGCGGGGTCGCCGTTTCGCCGACTCACCGCCTCGCCCTTTCATTCTGGTTCCGCTGTGTAGCAACATGCCATCCGAGTCCAATCTTCAAACTCCTGTCTCCGGCAGTCTGCGGCTCCTGCCGAAGGACTGGGCGGCGCCGCTGCCGGTCGAGGCGTTGCGCGGGCCGGACGCGTTGCCGCTGGAAGTGGACGTGGGCTGCGGGAAGGGCCGGTTCCTGCTGGCCCGGGCCCGCGCCCATCCCGACACGCGGTTTCTGGGCATTGACGCCTGCCTGACGCGTTTGGAGAAGATCGATCGCCGGATCGTGCGCCAGGGGCTCGGCAACATCCGGCTGCTCTATGTGGAGGCGTATTACGCCGTCACCTATCTCCTGCCGTCCGCCGCGGTGGATGCCATGTATGTGCTCTTCCCGGATCCCTGGCCCAAGCGTCGGCATGGCAGCCGGCGGTTGTTTTCGGCGCCGTTCATGGACGCCCTGGCGCGGGCGTTGATTCCCGGAGGCGTCGTCCACGTGGCCACCGATCATCCGGAGTATATCGAACGGATCCGTGTTTTGTTCGCGGGCGACCGGCGGTTCGAGCCCGCGCCTGTTTTTCAGCCGACGGAGGAGGAGCGGACCGATTACGAGCTTCAATTTACCGCCAAAGGGCGTTCCATCGGCCGGTCTTCGTGGAAGAAGACATAGGCGGATCGCCGGCTGAATATCCCCGTGGCCGCCGCGGTAACGCGGTGGAGCCGAGGAAGAATGTTTTACAAAGAAATCGCAGAGAAGATTTTTTGGCCGCAAAGAGGCTCAAAGAGACGCAAGGCAGACGGGGATGGTCATTCATTCAAAAATCACAGGCCCTAATAATCCAAAATTCTTGAATGCGTCCGCGCATCTGCTAACGTTCCCTCCGAAACAGACTGTGATGGCCGGGGCAGGGCTGGCTGTGTGAAGTTTTTGATTGTTCCCGAATCCGAGGGCGCATGAGCATTCGCAAGCGTGTTTACGACATTCTCGATCCCGGTCATTATCAGGATCTTCTCAGCAAGACGGCCAACTACGTCATCTACACGTTGATCTTCCTGAGCGTCGTGGCGATCGTTTTGGAGTCTGTGCCGTCCATCTCCCGGCGCTGCTCGGCCGGCTTCGCGTACTTTGAGATTCTGGCTGTCACTGTTTTTTCCGTTGAGTATCTGCTGCGATTGTGGAGTTGCGTGGAATCGCCAAAGTATGCTTCGCCGCTAAGGGGGCGGCTGAAGCACCTGCTCTCGCCGCTGGCCATTATCGAGTGGAATTGCTCAGAAGTGCATATTCAATTGACTCCACCTTCCCCCACAGGTTGTGGTTGGGACAACGCCGGTCTTCCGCCGACTATCCGACTGTAGGGGACGGGATCGACTTGGACGGCTTGCTGAACAAGGCGATAGA
>JACQHI010000436.1 GCA_016199105.1 Lentisphaerota bacterium
AGCATATTCCGTGTCATGGTGATCAGAATGAGCGGGAAAAAACGGGGAGGCTGAAGGCCGCCGCCGGCGATTAACAGGCGGTAACGGAGGCTGCGGAACAAGGCTTGCATCACCGAGGAAAGAAAGGCCAGCGCGAAAAGCGGCAGGGATGTTCCCGTCAGGATCTGGATGAGCCGGGTCTTGCTGACAGAATCATATTGGCCTCCAACCAGCTTGAAAATCAGGGCCAGCGTGATGCAGGAAACACCCATGGAGACCAGGAGCTTGGGCAGGTATGAAAACCATTTTTTCATCGCGCAACGATCATGAATCAACGAGTCGGATTTCCCGATAACACTAGGGGCCGGCTTCCCCACCGGGTTCCGGGGGTGGATTGTCCGCCGGCGGTGGCGTCTCGGAAGCGTCGGCGGGGGCCGGCGCATGGGCGGCCGATTCGGTGGCGAGCGGTGGAGTAACATCCGGAGCAGGGCAATGATCGGCATCCTTGACTTTCGCCGCCTTGATTCGTCCGACGACATGCCCCCCGGCGACTGCCCCCAGATAGATAGGGTAATACCAGGGAAGATACATCATGCCCAATTCCCCTCCGATGTAGGTGCCATAGGCGGGATATAGGACCTTGAAGGCCGCGCGTTCGTCGTCGGCGCTGGCCTCCGCCTTCATGTAGCCGATGGCATCGCCGGTGGCCTTGGCTTCCGGATACAGCGCGAAGAACGGCAGCAGGTAGAGCACGGCATAAGTGCCCTTGTACTTCCGTTTCGCAAAATCTTTGGCGTGGCCGCCTTCGTGGGTGAGGACGGCCGGCACGTCGGAATAAATGTTGATAGTGTTGGAATAGGGATTGTAATTGTCGCCTCCGAAGATACGTTCCGGCAGAATCGTGTAAAACAGCATGCTGAGAATCCCGAACGTGTACCGGTAGCCGGCGCCGACGGCTTTGTTCCGAACGAGACGCTTCCATTCGCGCCTCGGCGCATACTGGTTCAGGCGGACCTTGACGTTGTTGAGCTCGTTGGCCTTCAGGTACTGGACGAGAAACGCCTCGGTTTTCGGCGCGATGGAATGGCGGTCCATCTTCCAGTTCAGTAGGATGATTTTGGCCGGGATCCCGAAAAGATTGCCGATGCCGTCCAGTACCGTATAAGGCTTGCCTCGCTCGATCTGGGGTTCGTCGGGTTTCAGCCAGAGCGTGTTCGTCTGTTCGATCCCGTGTCCGCGTTGATAGGGGACGGAGGCACAACCGCTTCCCAACAGACCGGCAAGGAGAATGATCGGTATGGGCTTGAAGATCAGACGTTGGATCGCTTTCATCGGGCGCCATACTACAAAAACACGGTCCGTTGAGCAAGCTCAAGCGGCGCGGTTTGTCAGGGGCCAGTGACCGACGGGTTCGAAAGTGTATGGCGGCCATTCTCTTGGCCCGCCGTAGCTTCATAGCGCGCGTGCTTCGTAGCGGAGGGGCATCACCACTTCGCAGTGTAGCAGAGGCGGCTGGCTGACTTCCCCTCGGCACTGGCCCATTACCGCGTTTTGCTGTTGGCTGTTAGCCTCGTTTGTGATGGAATGCGGCCCGGATGCATGAAGTGTCGATTTGTGAGAATCTTGTGACCACCGTGTTAAAGGAGCTGGCCCAGGGAGGGAAAGGGGCCTGGCGGCTCAAAAAGACACGGCTGGTTGTCGGTCTGCTGCATCAGATCGTTCCGGAATCCCTGACGTTTGCCTATGAGGTTCTGACGAAAGACACGCCCGCCAAGGGGTCGGTGTTGGAAATCCGCCTCGTCCCGATCGTGGCCCGCTGCCGGGTCTGCGGATGGAAGGGGGAAATCCATGATTCCCTGTTTGTCTGCGGGGCCTGTTCCGGCGGTGATCTGGAGACGATAGCGGGCAAGGAATTGTTCGTCGAAAGCCTGGAAGTCGAGGAACATGACGGCTAAAAAAATAAAAATTAAGGTGTATCGGGATCTGATGGGCGCCAACGATCTCTGGGCTTCGAAAACCCGCGCCCTGCTCAAGGCCAGGGGCATCGCCATGCTGAACCTCATCAGTTCTCCGGGTTCGGGCAAGACCACCCTTCTGGAGCAGACGGCGGCTCTCCTCGCGACTCGTCTGCGGTTCGCCGTGCTGGAGGGCGATGTCGCCACCACGCATGACGCGGAACGCCTCGCCCGGCTGGGCGTCCGCGTCAGCCAATTGCTGACGAGCGGGGCGTGCCACCTGGAAGCGAAGCTGGTGCATCGCGCGCTTCTCGACTTGCCGCTGGATGCGCTGGACCTGGTGATCGTGGAGAACGTGGGCAACCTCGTTTGTCCCGCCGAGTTCGACATCGGGGAAAACGCCAAGGTGGCGGTGCTGAGCGTGACGGAGGGGGAGGACAAGCCCCTGAAATACCCCCTCCTGTTTCGCGAGGCGAAGGTGGTGGTGCTGACCAAAATCGATCTCCTGCCGCATCTGCCGTTTTCCCTGCCGAAATGTCTGGAGTATATCCGCAAAGTCAACGCCGCCCTGCCGGTAATCCAGGTGTCGGCGATCACCCGCAACGGCATGACGCCCTGGGTGGATTGGCTGGCCGCGCAACACCGCTCAAGGATCGGGTGAAACGCTCCCTTGTCTTTCCGTGAATATCCACCGTCTTCAGTCGGAATGCATCCGGCGTGAGCGTGGCCTGCACGAAATGATGATATTCGCCTTTACCCATGAACCCGCCGGGACCGTAATTCGTCCCGGCGCCGCCGGAACAAATTTGGAGAACGCCATCATGGTCCTGCACGTCGAACGCGATGATGTGCGAGCACAGGTAGGCCAGCACCCGGTGGCGGGCGAGCACCGACCAGAATCTCTCCGCCTCGCCGCGGGCAATGCACCACAGGGGACGTTCGTCATAGCCATTGACCGGGAAAACGGGGTGATGGCCGGCGACGATGCGATAACGCGCATCCGAGTGCTTCGTTAACACCGTGTCAAGCCAGGCGCTTTCGACATGGCCGTGGCCGCCCAAGCCCGAGAAACTTGTGTTCACGACCACCAGCAGAAGATCGCCGCGCCGCACCCAGTAGCTCAAGCCTTCCTGTCCGGGCGGGGCCTGGCGCGGAATATCCGGAAACACCTCGCGCCAGACGCGTTCCGAAATTCTATTGAACGTATTGTGATTGCTGGTGACGTGGAAAATCGGAATTTGCAGGGGCGCAAGCCATCCCATTTCCTTGTCCAGCCAGTAACGCCACTGCTGTCTGAGCCTGTCGGCATGGGCGGGGTTCCCCATGATATGGTCGCCCAGAAAGACGATGAAGTCCGGCGGCGGTTTCAGCCGGCGAAGACCGGCGTTCACCCGGGCGAAATGCCGTTCATACGGTCCGCCGGGAATGCCCGAACAACAGTCCCCGTAAAAGACAAATCGGCTCATAACTCCCTGTTCAATAGGCCGGCCGTCAGCGCGTATTGCGCCAGGTACTGCCCGGGGACACCCATGCATTCGGGCTTTCCGGTGTTGGCGGGGACGCGTTCATGGAAGCCGCCCGTGGCGGAATCGAACATGGCCAGCGTCCACTTCAACCAGTCCTGGTAGAGCGGTGTGGAGGTGAACGCGGTCGCGCGCGTGTAGCGGTCGTAGGTCGCCATCAAGCCCACCAGAGCCATTCGGATGCGGCAATCGGCCATGTGGACGCCGTCCTGCGTATAGTAGTCCTCCAGCAGATCGCGGTGCCGGACGATATGGTCGATGGAGGCATGGATCTGGTCCGCGAAACGCAGACCGTACAGCTCGAACAGGACCCACGCCCGGTCGAGGTCGAGCGTGGGGTGGGCATAGTCAGCCAGGTTGACGCCGCCCGTGGGGCGGCTCCCGATGCCGCAGCGGAAGAACCGGCCCTCCGCGTTCCACAGCGGGCCTTCCGTAATGTAGCGCGTGGCCTGAACGACAAGGTCCTTCAGCGCGGGCTGCCGGGCCGACCACAGGTGGCAGGCATAGAGAGGGAAGTCGTCGTTGTAGGTGAGAATCTTGGGGTTGTGGACCGGATCCTTGAATCCTGTCCGGTCGTTAAAGGTGCCGGCCAGGTAATCGAGGGCGCGCCGGCTCATGGCGTCGAAGCTGTCGTCTCCGGAAAGCTCGCGGTACAGCCACGCGATGGCCGGAACCGCGCCAACCGTGATGCCGATCACCTCTTCCTTGCCGGCGTACAGCGGCAGGGCCCCGTCGGGCTTCTGCACGCGCTCGAACCGGCGCAGGCGGCGCGTCAGCGACGAGAGGTAACCCTGCCGCCGGTCGGTGTCGGTCAGGTAGGCGGCCTGCAGCACGGTGAACATGCCCTTGGCGTCGTAGGTCTCGTTATAACCGGCGCGGGAGTCCGGCGGTCGAAAATCGCCGTCGGCCGTCTGATGTTTGATTAGAAAATCCGCCGCCGCGAGAACAAGACGGACGCGCTCCTGCCGGGACAACCCTGCGTTCACGATAGCTCCTTGCCGTGTTGACGTTCGTTTCGCTTCGCTGGCGAGGTCAACGTCAGTGTCGCCGTCTGTCCGGCCGACAGGTCGAGGGTGACGAAGTATTGCCGACGCCGTTCGAGCCGCTTGCTCCGCACGGGCAGCGGTCGGCCGTTAAGCAGGGCTTCGCCGCGTTCGTCGAACCGGTGGAGCAGGAGGGTCAACCCCGCCACGTCGCGCGGGCTGTGCAGTTCCATATCCGTCCGGCCGGGCCGGCGGCGCATCGCCCGGATCTCCACCGCCCGCCGTGCGAGCGTGAAGCGCGTCCACGCCTCGAGCTGCCAGCGCAGGATGTCCTGCTCGCCGAGAAAGCGCATGATCGCGATGAAAGCGTCGCGGTTGTAGAAGCGGGCAAGCGGCGTCCGCCGGATTCCGGGGCTGAGATACAGCGGGTGCCAGTTGCCGATGTGGACGCCGTGGTAGTCGCGATTGTTCTCCAGGATCGCGCGCTGGAGGACGGCGGTGTATTCGGGGAGACTGAACCCCAGGCGACGCGCGCTTTTTTCCTCGGGCGCGACCCAGCCGACGGACTGGCTTTCGTCGCCCTGCGCAGGCTGGAGATAGAAATCCATCACGCCGGCCTCCGGGTCGTAATACCGCATCGGCAGGGTCGAGCTGATGGCATAGAGGCCGTAGTCGTGCCTGTTTTTTCGAGGATCGTGGCCGCAGAAATGGTCGGCGAGCGACCAGCCGTGTTCCTGCAACAGCCGGACCATGCGGCCGCCAGTCCATTGGCACGAGTGGATGCACACCGAGGCGGCGGGCAGACCGAAGGCCTTGTCGAAATCGTCCGTGAATTCCCGGATCCGGGCGCGGAGGCGGTCGTCGGCGTTCCGGAGCTCCGCCAGGCTTTTGCCGTAGGTGATGGGGTTGAGGTTGAGCTCGATGCCGATGCCGTGGCCGCGCTCGTGGTAATCGCGGAGTTGCTTCTTCGAGTATGCGCTGGGCAGGTTGCGATAGAACGTCACCGGGGCGGAAAAGGATTCGGCCAGCTCGATCTCGCGGTCAAGGCCCTTTTCTCCGCAGCCGTCGGATTTGATGAAATAGACGGACGACGCGGCCCTGGGGAAGTGCCAGAATCGCGGCACGGGGGATCCGGCCGGAAAATATCGCAGCAGCGCTTCGCGCACCAGGTCCATGTGCACATCGCAGATCGGCACGCGCTGGCTGTACAAGGCCGCCATGCCGATGATGGCGTGGATATGGCGGGGACCCTGAAGGTGGCGCGTCTCGGGCTTGGCATCGAAATCGCCCAGGCCATGGCGCAGGGCGATGACCGTCGAAACCGGATCGTATCCGAACGCGATGACCCGGCCCCGGCCCGCCTTCGACTCGCGGATGGCCGAGCCGAGATGCTCGTTCAGGTTCGACCGCAACTTGAGCAATTCGGCGCCGGCGCCGGCCAGCCGCCAGGCGGTATGGCCGGGGCAGAGCAGATCCTCGCGGCCCATCGCGTCAAAGCCGCCGTCCTGTCCCATCACCACCCACGCGTGTTCCACCGTGGGACCGGCGGTCAGCCCGAACCGTCCCAGCAGCGTCGGGCAGGCGGTGAAAGTGACGAGTCTGCCGCCGGCCTTGACGTACCGATCCAGAAGTTCCGCTGCCTGTGTGGAATAGGGTCCGTTCAAGGCGACGATCATGGCTGCCTGCTGCGCGGCGTCGCTGGGAAGCGCGCGAAGGGATGCGCGTTGAAAAAAGAACAAGCCCTCGGTTTTGAGGATGTCTTCCACAAACGCGTGGCGCGGGTTCGAATCCGGCTCAAGCACGAGCAACGGCAACATGGCGACGCCTCGTTTGTTCCTGGGTTTGACTCAAGTGGATGGGAGCTGTCCGCGCACCGCCTGGGCCACCGCCTGGGCGCAGGCGGTCTGTCCGGCTTCGGACAGGTGAAGCCGATCTTCGCTCAGAAACGGCTCCAGGTTCGGCCAAACGAGCGCGTGCAGGTCGTTGACGGGCACATGGTTCGTGTCCATCACGTCGCGGGCGGCCTGATTGTACGAATCGATCTCCTCGTTGCGCCACGACCAACCCGTGGACTGAAACGGGCGCAGGGGATGAACCGGGGTGATGGTGGCCCAGATGACCCGGGGCGTTATCGTCCTGAGTCGCTTGAGAATGAACTCGAGATTGGCCCGGAACATGGCGAGGGGAATCTGCGTCGGACTTCTGTTGGGATTGTGTCCGACATCGTGGAGCCCATTGTTCCAGTGAACGATATCGGGTTGGCCGAGCGCCCCGAGCCAGCGGTCCAGCGAAGAGAGGGTGAACAGGCTGTATTGACAGTTGTCGGCGGGGCCGACGACTTCCGCCTCGCCCTCGAGCAAGCGGGCCACGCGCGGTTGATAGCTCATCCGGATCGAATCGCCCAGCAATAAAACCCTGGGTAGTGTCGGCATCGCTTCTTCCTTTCCTTAAAACAAAGGGACTGTAAGCGGAGGCAACCGGCTTGTCAAACGGTCAAATTTTCCGGTTGTTTTTTTTGTTGCCTGTCGAAGGGGGGACCCCTAAGATGCCCGCAATTTCAGTCAAATCCTGATAGGGGAGGAAAAGCGTTATGATGAAGCGAACGATCGGTGTTGTGGCGGGCGTTCTGGTGCTGACGGTTTCGGCGGGTCTGGCGGAGACCATGAGGCCGTTGTACAGCAAGGAAAACAAATTCCCGGAGTTGTTTGCCTTCGAGGTCGGCTCCGACTTCAACTACCGGGATTTCGACGAGGTCATCGGGACCACCTCGTTCGGCGACGTCACGGTGAAGGAAAACGAAACCACCATCACGCCTTTTGTGCGTTTCGGGTTGTGGGAAAATCTGACGGCCTATACCCGTGTGCCCTACGGCTTTATCGATTCCGATGTGGACGGCAAGACGGACGGTTTCCGCGACCTATCCGTGGGGCTCGAGCTTCTCGCCTATGAAAGCAGTTTCAAGTTTCCCTATGTGATCCCGTATGTGGATGTCAGTTTTCCGACGGGCGACGAGGACGAGGGGCTGGGCCATGGCGACACCCTGGCCACGTTCGGTTCGGCCATCGGCACGACCGTGGAGGAAGTCTACCACTTCACCCTCGACGGCCGTTATGAATACGACTCGCGGGCCGAAGACGGCACGTTCGCCGGCGCCACCGCCGTCATCTGGGATCTGAGCAAGCGGTTTTCCGTTCTCGCGGAAGCCAAGGTGCGCGAGGAAGTGGTCGGCGTGGATGACGGTGTCCCGGCCTTTTTCGAGGGCGGCATGTGCTACAAGCCGGTGCGCGCGCTGAGCCTCAGTTGGTATGGCGGCGTGGCCGTGAACACGGAAGAAAACGGCAATGCCGGCGCCCGCATCGCCTACAGCTTCTGACGCTCCGTTCCTTTCCGTTTCTGGAATCGGCCGCATCACCCGGAAGGCGAATCGCCCATGTCCATCGTTTTCAATGCCGATGAAGTCCTGGCCATGGCCGAGCGGATCGAGCGGAACGGCGGCGCTTTTTACCGGAAAGCGGCCGAACTGAACGCGGCGGGGAGGGAACTGCTCCTCAAAATTGCCGGGGAGGAGGATGTCCATCTTGCCCGATTCTCCGCCATGCGCGGGAAGCTGGCGGCCGAAGAAGTGGAGCCGGTCACCTACGATCCCATGGATGAGGCCGCCCTGTATTTGAAAGCCCTGGCGGATGGCGCCGTCTTCACGGTGAAAGGGACGGCGGACGAGCTGCTGCGGGGGAAGGAGCCGCTGGAGGAGATTCTCGGCATTGCCGTGAATCTGGAGAAGGATTCCATCGTTTTTTATTCCGGCCTCAAGGTCATGGTGCCGAAGGCCATTGGCGGCCAATGGCTCGACGTCATTATCAAGGAAGAAGAGAGTCATGTGTCCTGGCTGAACCAGGCTTTCAACGACATGTGCCAGGCCTCCGGTAATGGCCGTTAACGGTCCCCGATGAGCCGCCTCCTGAAAACCGCAGCGGTCGTTTTCTGGCTGGTCATGATGGGGTGGCTCATCCGGTACGAGGCATTCCCCGAATGGTTCGCCCGCTCGCTCGGCGGGTATCGCTCTCTCCTGGCCGACGCCCCGTATTTCCGCGACGCCTGGATGCAAATCCTGTTTCAGGGCGAGCCCATCGGCTACTGCCATACCTGGATGGAAAACGATCCCGAAAGCCCTTTTGAATCCTACACGATGCGCAACCAGACCGTCATGAGCCTGCCGATTTTGGGGCAGGTCCAGAACGTGAATGTGTCGGTAACCGCCGTGTTGGATACGCGCTACCGGCTGCAACGGTTTTCCTTCAGCATGCCGTCCCATTTGTATCCGGTTCGCCTGGAGGGGCGCCGCCAGGAGGGGGAACGGTTCAATGTCGAAATCGAAACGGCGGCGGGAAAACAGACCGTCCCGATAACGCTTCCCGATGACGTGATCGTCCAGTCGCCGTTCACGGAAATGGCATTGGGCAAAATGAAACCGGGCGAGGAAATGCGCCTGCGGGCGCTCGATCCGGCCTCCCTGTCGGTCTCGGATGTCCGGGTCAAAGCGTTGCGCCGGGAAACCCTGAAACAGGGAGGGCGCGAACAGGAGACCACCGTCCTAAGTTGCCTGGTTCAGGGCTTGGAGGTGCTGTCCTGGGTCGATTCGGTGGGGCAAACCCTCCGCGTGGAAACGCCCTTCGGCTGGACCATGCAAGCCTGTTCCGCCGGCGATATCAAGACGGGAACCCGATCGGTTGACAGGACGGAGGATATCCTGACGGCCATGGCGGTGCCGTGCCGGGGAACCATCCCGTCGCCCCGCGCGATCCCGGAAATCGAATTGCTGTTAAAGCCCATGCCGCTGACGAAGGAATCCTTGCGGAGCGACCGCCAGCAGGCCGATGGCGATGCCGCCGGCATGCGGATCAAGGCGAAAGCCCAGCCCGTGCCGAAACGGATCCTGTCGTTATCGCAGGCAATGAAGGACAACGCCCCGTTTCTCGAAGCGACCCCGTTCGTCCAATCGCGGCATCCGGATCTCATTCGCCGCGCGAAGGACATTGTGGGGGATCGAACCAACGCCTGGGAGTCGGCGCGCGCGATTTTTCAGTGGGTTCATGACAATGTGGAAAAGAATCCCGCGGTGAGCCTGCCGTCGGCCCTGGATGTGTTGAGAAACCTGGAGGGCGACTGCAACGAGCACACGTATCTGATGGTGGGTCTGGCGCGGGCGGTCGGGCTGCCGGCGCAGATCGTCGTGGGATTGGTGTACAAC
>JACQHI010000431.1 GCA_016199105.1 Lentisphaerota bacterium
CTCGTGCGCCGCCTGTGCGAGCATTGCAAGGAACCCCAAACCCTGACGCCGAAGGAGATCCAGACCTATTTCGAGTGGGATGGCCAGACCCCCGTCTCCATCTTCCGCCCGAAGGGATGCGATCGCTGCAATATGCGGGGGTATTTCGGACGCGTGGCGATCCATGAAATCTGTCATATCGACAATGACTTGCGCAACTTGATTGCCGCCAATGCGTCCCTCGATGAGATCGAGACGCTGGCCGTCACCAAAGGCTTCCAGAATCTGCGCTACGATGGATTCAAGAAGGTCCTCCGGGGGCTGACCACGATCGAGGAAGTGGATCGCGTCGCCGTGGTGAGCGAGTAAGCCCGTCCGCACGGGAACATATAACGTGAACGCCCAACAACCAACGTCCACCTTTCAACAACCAAGCAAGAGGAACTTGTGACTATGGCCGTGGCTGATAGCGGTTCGGATTCCTCTTTGCATACGACCTTCTTCTTTGCAGTTCGGATATTGACCGTTGAGTTCCCTTTCCGCTCTGCCTCATCGATCCGTTTTCTTCTCTTCCCTTGAGCGTTGGTTGTTGGACGTTGGCTGTTGGGCGTTGAATCCCGCGAAGCGCTGGATAAGTGTCTTGACGGGCCGTCTGCTTGTTGTGAAAACAGGCTGGAAGTCTGTTCCACCTTTGAAATCCAACCGAATTTTGCGCTCACGCCATGAGCCGGGCGATCAGCGCTTTCATGCCCTCGGCGCTGAACGGTTTGGCCAGGTAATCGTTCACGCCGGCGTCCTTGGCTTCCGCAATCCGCTGCTGGTCGCCTTCCGCCGTGACCATCACGATCGGCGTCCGGACATACCGGGGATTCTGCCGCAGGGCGCGGACGAGTTCCCCGCCGTTCATTTTCGGCATGTTCCAGTCGGTGAGAATGAGATCCACGGGGCCCTCTTCGAGCCGGCGCAGCGCCTCCAGGCCATGGTCCGCTTCCAGGATGGTTTCGATCCCCACGCTTTTCAGGATATTGACGATGACGCGCCGCATGATACGGGAATCGTCCACCACCAGCACCCGTTTGAATGAGCGCCGCGGGGCGGTGGCGTCGCCGCCGAAGATCGTGTCGATCCGCTCCCGGATATGGGTCATCAACTGTTCATCCTTCGGGAGGTAATGGTCGGCGCCGGCATCCGAGGCCCGGCGCAGGCTGCATTCCTGTTCGCCGCTGCTGATGATGAGGGTGGGTAGGGCGGCATAATCCGGCATCAGCTTCAGGAGCAGGCAGAGATCGAAGCCGGTAATGGATCCGATTTCCACGCTGGTGACGAGGAGGTCCGGGTGCCGGCGGACGATGGCCATCAAGGCCTGCTCCGCGGTCGGAAAAGCGTCCACTTCGGCCCCCTGGTTTTCCAGTTCCTTTTTCAGGGCCTGCCGGTAAAAGGCCGAAGCGTCGATCACAACGATTTTTTTCCCGGTCCATGAACTCATGTGCAAGTCCATAGCATGACGATTTTGAAAAAACAAGCCCGGAACTGTGAACCGTTGAATCCTGAACTCCGAACCCTGACTTGTCCGCCATAGCCTCCTGGGCGACGGCGGAACCCTCTCACCTTTACTGCACCGGCAGAATCCGCTGGGGATTGGCCCGTAGAATGGCGTCTTCCTCTGTTTCCGTCAGGCCCAGCGCGCGGAAGGCGGGGAGGGTATGGGTGAACATGTGGGTCCAGGGGTGTGGCGGCAGGAACGTCATCGGACCGAAGGCGCCGCTTTCCGACCACTAGCCGGAATCCAGGCCGAACACGAGCTTGTCGCCATGGCCGGCGTCGAAGACCCGGTGAATGCCCGCGATCAGGCCTTCCCACTGCTTGCCGTCCGGATCTTTCGTGGGAATGCCGAGGTTGGTGGGCAGGAAGTTGGCGCCGCGCTTCATCCAGTCGAGACAGACTTTCCGGCAGGCCGGGTCGGACAGGTGCCAGGCCGTATGGCCGATGACCACCCGCCGCAGGTCCACGCCTTCCTGGTCCAGGATTTTCAACTGGCTGGTTTCCGCCCCGAGCCGGGTGCAGTGGGTGGTGATATGGACGCCCGTCGCCTTCTGGGCGCGCGCGCCGATGCGGAAGGTCTTCTTCTCCAGCTCCGTCATCTCCGACGCGCTGGTGCCCAGCTTGATGACTCCGGCCCGGAGCGGGGAGCCTCGAATACCTTCGAGGATTTCCTTCGAGCAGAATTCGACGAGCGCCTCCAGGGGGGCGGAGATGGCGGTGGGCCACATCCGGTGTTCCGGCTTTTTGACCCAGTACGTGCCCACCTCGACTTCCCGGTAAAAGCCGGTGGCGACGATGATGTGGAAATCGGCGGCCTCGGCCACCTCGCGATAAAGATCCGGCCAGCAGCGCCAGGGCGGCATTGTGACGTCGCAATAGGCGTGGCAGTCGTGCGCATGGCAGGCCTTGAGATGCGGCACGGCTTCTTTCAGGAGATAGGCCCGCCGCTCGGGGCTGGCCGGGGCTTCCTTCTCGATGAAGGTCTGCATGGCCCAGTTGTACATGTCGCAATGCAGATGTTCATGCATCAACACGCGCCCCAGTGAGGAGGGCTCCACCGGGCCCCGCGCCGTCAGAACCTTGCCGCTCATGGATTTCATCATGGTCATTGCACCGGCAGAATCCGCTGGGGATTGGTCCGTAGAATGGCGTCTTCCTCCGCTTCCGTCAGGCCCAGCGCGCGGAAGGCGGGGAGGGTATGGGTGAACATGTGGGTCCAGGGGTGTGGCGGCAG
>JACQHI010000439.1 GCA_016199105.1 Lentisphaerota bacterium
CTCACGGGAGATGGGACCTATTGATTCACGGTAACTACTCTACGGCAGAATCATTGACAGCAAAATCATTTGCAATGAGTAATGACTCGGAAGCTGTGAAAAAATTACAGAGACACGGTCACGCGGAGCGTGACCCTCCCAAAACAACGGCTTTTTTGATGGAGGGACGCGTGCCGTCGCGTCCGCAACAATTTATTCACAGCTTCTCGGTTGCGTGTGACACAAATATTTCTTTTATGTTCGGCTCGCGCTTACGTCCCGACCTCCAAGAGAGTCGGGACCGCTTTATGGGCATAGCTGCACGAACGGACGGCGCGCCGCAAGCGGCAGCCCTACAAAATCCCCCCTCGTAACTGAAGAGATACTGTAATGATTCTGACACAAATGATTTTGTCATTCCTGAAAACCGCGCCGTTCCGCAACGTGCCTTTACTTGCCCGCTGTCGGCGCGATCTCGTAGCCGATTTTTTTTTCCCCGGTGAGCGGCGCGGGCTTGTCGCCGCTCTCCAGAAGGTCGATCATGATGTTGCGGCAGATGGCCCGCGACAGGAACGTGTCCGCCCAGTCTTGCGGGGATAGTTTCACGCGGCGCGGCTGGTCGAACGTGATCTGCACGGCGCCGGTGAAGCGCGTGAGCTTGATCGCCGTCACCTTCTCCTGGACATTGGTGGTCGCCGTCGCCCATTTTCCGTCCGCCTGGAACGCGATCGTCACGGCCGCGTTCGTCTTCTGCGCCTCGCCGTCGCCCAGGTAAACCGGCAGGGTCTCGTAGAGTTCGGCAGGCGTGTCCTTGCCGTCGGCTTTCACGCGGGTTTCGATGCGCAGCTTCTTGGACTCGATGGTGAATGTGCGCGTGTAGTCGAGCGCGCCCTTCAGCACGTTGGTCTGCCCGAGCTCGTCGCCGGCGATCGTTCCGCTGACCGTAACTGTGCCGCCTTTTTTGGTCAGGGCATCGGTCACGGCGGGCGTGACGATCCGCGCGGAGGTGAAGACCTTGCCGTCCGGCGTGCAACCGCTGACGGCATGGATGGGCCAGAGCCGCCATTCCGCGATCGTTTCAAAAGACTTGTCCCAGCTCATCCCTCTGCGGCGGCCGAGAATCACGGGGCCGGCCGTCGAGGTCCAGAAGGCCGAGAGCTGGCCGCCGCCGAGGCCCAGCGGACCCTTGAACTGCGCCAGGCCGTCGTTCGGTTCCTGGTGGCCCACCGGCCCGGTGTGCAGGATCACGCTGTAGGCCTGCAGCCTGGCGACGATGAAGGCGTTCGAGAAGTTGGTGACGAACGTGCCGTCGCGCAGGACCGGCAGCTTCGCGAACGGCGACTTCTCCAACTTGACGAGATGCGCATAGGCGCCCTTCCGGTAGAATTCATAGGCGAAATCCGTGACCATGGGAAAATCCCAGGACGGCCAGAGGCTCCATCGCCAGGGACTCGACGGGATATTTCCGTTCTTGAAATAGGCATAAGGCGTCGCGGCCGATCCATTTCCGGCTTGGATGGGATTTTCGGCGATCTCACGGTTAAACTCCACCGCGCGGCTGGCCGCGGCATTGGTCATCGCCTCGTTCGAGGGCACCTTCACCCAGCAGGCGGCCTCGTCGGTGACCATGACGGCCGCATGATCGCGATCGCCATCGAAAGCCCACTGGTCGGCGCAGGACGGGCTTCCCAAGCGTGTGTTGAAGTGGGTGGGACCGGTGAGCTTGCCGTCGGGCTCGGGCAGGCACAGGTGGGCGCGCAAGCGGTAGGCGCGCGCCACGGCTTCCTTGGCGAAGGGCCAGTCGCCGGCCAGCGCCGCCCAGACGGCGAAGAAGTTGGCCTGCCCGCCGAAACCCATGTCCAGCCCGCCGCGTTCGACCCAGTAGCCGGCGGGATGCGTGTAGCGCGGATCGGTGAAAATCATGCGCGCGTAGTCCTCGACTTCCTGGGTGAAGGCCGGATCGTTGCATGCGTAGCTGGCGTACCAGAGGGCGATGGGAACGGCCAGATCCATGTTGGCCTCCTCGCGTTTGGGGCCCCAGCCGATGAGCCGCCGCGCCAGCTTCTTCAGGCCATCGGCATAGGCCTTCTGGGCCTCGGGAGGGAGAAGGTTTTTGAACCCGCGGTAGGCGCCGCCGGCGTCGAGAAGCTGCGAGGCCATCCAGTCCGAGCGATGGGAGGTCGGCGTTTTGTCGATGTAATCGTCGAGCATCATCAGATTGATGCTCGCGGTGACGAACGCCCGCAGGTTCAGCGCGCGGTTCTTATGATAGGGATTGCCCGGGTAATCCCATTCCGCGAAGGTCACCAGGGCCTCCGGCCACACCGCGGGTTTCATGATCGCGTTGGTTCCCTCAATGGAGGACAGGACGAACGACGAGGCCTGTATATTCACCGACGGCACTCCGCGTTTCGAGCCGACCAGCGGCCGGGTACTCAACAGCGTCAGCAGATAGTTCCGGTACTGGACATCTGGGTCCTGGCTCGACGGCTGGAGGGTGAGATTCGTGGTGACACCGTGCTCGAAATCCTTCTCGGTCAGCGTGGCCATGAACGCGCGCAGCGCCTTCTGATACTCGTGCGCCTGCGGCAGCATGACCTTGCCCGCCGCCACAGCCGGCGCATCGCCCGCCCACACCCCCGCCGCCCCCAACAGCCCCGTTATCACCACCGCGATCAGCCTGACTTGTTTCATGGTTCGCCCCCGTGTCGTTCCGATGGGTCCGCCGTGTTTCATAAGGGGAAAGTGTTATAGAACACCAGCCCGGGGTCAACAATTTTTCAGCCGGTGGATCTGCGCTCCCCAAAGGGGAGCCACTCAAAAGCCCAGGGCAACGCCCTGGGAAACAATGTGTCACGAGTCTCGTAGTACCCTCTCTTCCAGAGGGACGACCTCCGTGTCGTCTGTATTTTTACCGTAGGGTGGGACAAAAAAATGCCTTTTCCCGGCAACCCTGGAGCGATAGACTATCGCCGCATTGGAAGCCGCCAACAGGAAAGGGGGCGGCAGAGGGATGAGGGATAAAATCTGAAACCTGAGTAACGGAATGGGTTCAGGTCTGGGAAATTGAGAAATGGGAGCATGCGCATGAACGAAGCACCGACAAACCCAACCGCCCCGCCTTCCGTCGCGGAACGCAAGCCGTTCAACGAACTCTCCGTCCTCTTCCCGCTGCTCTCGCTTTACACGGCGGGCTATCTCGGGCTGATGGCGGCGGACTTTTTCCTGCATGCCGTCGTCAAGGCGCCGGTGGAGATGATGCCGGTCTATGTCGCCCTGCTGGGGGCATACGCGGCGGACAAGGAAATCCGGCGGTAGGCGGGAGCGCCCGAACCGTCGCGGCGGGGCACGGTTTTCGTCCATCTGTGGATGCTGTTTTTCCTGGTCGCCATACTACTGCGCGCTTTTCGTCCTGAATTCCGACTGCCGAACGAGCTGGTCACGGTGGTGTTGCAGGTGCTGGGTATCTTTTTCGGTTCCAAGGCGTCCAAATATATATGGGAAGGCCGCCAGGTGGTGGCCGATCCGGAGACGGTCAGCCGGCAGGAGGACCAGATGCTGGAGCTGATCAAGGAGAAGGAACAGGTGAAAAATAAGGATGTGGCGGAACTTCTTGGGGTTTCCCGTGCCACCGCCATGCGGTTGCTGGCGGACATGGTGGCCCGGGGGGTTCTGCGGATGACCGGGACCCGAAAAGCGGCTGTTTATGAGGCCGTGACCGATAAATGACGCATAAGACGCATAAATGATGCATACGTGATGCATAAGATGCATAAACGCCGGGCTTTTGGAGGCGGAAATCGGTGTGGCTTAAACGCGTCCTATTAAATAGGCAAAGCAAAAGGATTTGGGACTGTGAAAGAATCGGAAACCGTGGAATTCAAGAAAAGTCTGGCCGACCTCAAAGCCGGACTTGCTTCCATTGCGGCCATTCTGAACAAACACGGACGGGGCGAACTGTGGTTTGGCATACGCAGCGACGGCAAAGCAGTGGGGCTCGATGCAACCGAAAAGACATTACGGGACATATCGCAAGCCATAGCCGCTCATATCGAAGCCAAGATATACCCGCACGTGACTTTGGAGACGATTGACGGTCGCGCCTGCATCAAGGTCGCGTTCGAGGGGCATGAAACGCCGTATTATTCCCACGGCCGCGCCTATATGCGCGTGGCCGACGAAGACCGGCAATTGAGCGCCAAAGAACTGGAAAAGCTGATCCTGGCGAAGAACAGCGACCGGCTGCGCTGGGACAACGGAATCTGCCGGATGGCCGTTGGGGATCTCGACGAGGGAAAGCTGAAGCGCTTTGTCGAACGAGCCGGTCTCGGGTGGGATACGGCCGCCAATGCCGTCGAAAAGCTGGGCCTTTTCAGGGACGGCAAGTTGTTGAACGCTGCGCCCCTGTTCTTTGCCAAAGCGGCGCCGATGGAGCTTCGCTGTGCGGTGTTCGGAACGACCGACAGCGCGATGATTATAGACCGCCACGACATCCAGGGCGACATTCTGGAGCTGATCGAAGAGGCGCAGAAGTATGTCCTCAAGACCATTCACATCGGCATGCGGCTTGACGGGCTATACCGCGTGGATGTGCCGGAAATATCGGTTGAGGCCCTGCGCGAAGCAATCATCAACGCCTTTTGTCATCGCGACTACCGCGACCCGGATTATGTTCAAGTGGCCATTTTCAAGGACCGTGTCGAAATCCGGAATCCCGGCGGCTTGTTTGGAGGCCTTACTGTCGCCGATCTTCGGAGGGGCCATGTTTCTAAACGACGCAATCCGCTCATTTGCGAGATGTTTCGGCGCATACACATGGTGGAAACCTGGGGCCGCGGCATGCCGCTTATCTTGAAAAATGAACCCCAAGTGCAGTTCAAGGAAATCGCCGAAATATTTATTGTCAGTTTCGGCAGGCCGTCATTCTCGGAAGCAATCACGGACGCCAAAACAGTAACCGACAATGCCGCAAAGGAATCGGCGCAGAAAAGGCAGGAGTTGGGCGAAAGGTTGGGTGAAAAGTTGGGTGAAAAGTTGGGTGAAACACGGTCCCGGATTGTTAACCTGATGATTGAGAACGCCCAAGTAACGATACCGGAAATGGCAGAGAAGCTTGACGTCAGCACAACGGCAATTGAAAAGCAGATAACTATCCTTAAGAATAAGGCTGTCATCAGACGCGTCGGTCCGGACAAAGGCGGTCATTGGGAGGTGCTCAAATGACCGACACCTTGCTTGAAAATGTCAGCGCGCTGGCGAAACAAATGCAGGGCCTTGCCCGGCGGGCGCATGCGGAATATTCCCGCGAGGTGGATGCCGTCCTTCTCGACGGCTCTCGCGATCCCCGGCGCATCGAGCGTTTGCTCGATGGCATCCTGGATTTCTGTTTCGACACTGAAACACTTCAGCTCTACAAAAAGCTCTGCCGCCACTACTTCGCCATCGATCCCGCCGCCACGGCGGAATACATCTACGCCTACCGCGAAATGTGGGACTCCGAACAAAAGAAGGAACCGCCGCCGTCCGTGAAAAAGCACGTCCGGAAAGCCGTCCAGAAAGCGAGACCACCGGAGGCGAAGAAGCCACGAGGGAAGAAGGGTAGTACGGCACACTCCAAACACACCCCGTTGCGTGAGGAGGGAGCATGAAGCGCCTGCACGAATGGGGAAAGGAGTCAAAATCGAATCTTGGTGTTTCCCTTCAATAATAAATTTTCAAAGATCGGGCAAGGTCAAATCCGGCGCCGCATTGTCCAGCGTCGGGGCGCCGGTTTCGACGACAATCGGCAGCTTCGCGGGGGCGATTCTCTCCCTGTGGCCGCCCCGCGCTGGCGGGGTGGCTCCGAGGAGGAAATGAGGCCACGTCCTTACGGACGCAGCCACGGGTTCTCGTTTATCCGATTTTTGATGGACAGAAGGCGCGATGGACGTACAATCTTCGGTAAAGAAATGATTTGGTGGCGGAGGACGTCAGGGAGGCGGTTCTGGCGGTTTTCGAAATATAGAGATTAAGGATTTGATATTGTAATATGGACTCAGCCTTACTGTGTCAGTACATAAAATGGACCGTCATTATTGCAGGGGTTCTGTTTGTTCCCTTTCAGATATGGCAGATTAGGAATTTATCAAGAATTGCATATCTGATGGATAAGGATGAATCGGTGATTTACGAAGAAAAAGATGTGCAATTTTATGCTCAAAGCGTTTTTGCAACGGGAACAACTTCGGTGTTAATTACAAACAAGCGAATTGTCGAGACCCGTCGTGGATATACGGTGTTAACAAAATACCGTGAGCCTTGGATCCTATTTATAATGTGCATACCTGGCATGTGTCGAAACAAGGATCAAAGTCGAATATACATTGATGTCAGCAAACCCGGGGAAACAGTCTTGTCAATACGTGTTGGCTGGATGCCACTGTTCAGGACTAATGAGTTGCGTTATAAACTTAAAGGCACGAACGCTGGCGCAGTTCTGCGCAATTGTTTCCGCGTTAAGGGCGTGTATTCCGAAGGATCAAGGTGACAGTCCTTCGCACCTACCACCCACCATCCCCCTCCGCAAAGCTTTCCACCGTCGCCCTTTTGATTTCGCTCAGGGCTATGGTGGACAAGTCGACGGGACAACCCTAACACCTATCACCCACCACCTTATTTGCCTGTTACCGGCGCGATCTCGTAACCGATTTTCTTTTCCCCTTTAAGCGCCGCGGGCTTGTCGCCGCTCTCCAGCAGGTCAACCAGCACGTTCCGGCAGGTGGCGTGGCCGATGTAGGTGTCGGCCCAGTTCGCCGGTGAGAGCTTGACGCGGCGCGGGCTGTCGAACTTGATCTGCACGGCGCCGGTGAAGCGCGAGAGGCGCACGGCCTGGACTTTGGCGGTGAACTGATCGGTCGCCGGCGCCCACTTGCCGTCCGTCTGGAACTCGATCGCGGTCGGCACGGCCTTCGGCTGACGTTCGAGCTCGCGCAGGAAGACCGGCAGCACTTCGTACAACTCGGCGACCGTGTCCTTGCCGTCCCCGCTGACGGTCGTCTCGATATGCAGGGCCTTGTCGGTCACCGCGAATGCGCGGGTGTAATCGAGCCGGCCTTCGAGCGATTTATCCTTGCCCATGGTGACGGCCGGGATTGTGCCGCTGACGGCAACCTTGCCGCCGTTCACGTCGTAAACGGCCTGGGGCTTCTGGCAGCGGGCGGAGGTGAAGACCTTCCCCGCGGCGGTGACGCCGCTGACGGCGTGGACGGGCCAGGTACGCCAGATCTCGGGTGTGTCGTGATTGGGAACCTTGTTGTTGGGGAACGCCATGCCTCCGCGCCGGCCCAGCAGGACCGTTCCGGCCTCTGGGGTCCAGAACGCCGAGAGACTGCCGCCGGAAAGGCCGTAGGGGCCGGTGAACTCGACATGGCCCTCGCCCTGGAACTCGGAGACCGGGCCGGTGTGGACGATCACACCGAAGGCCGGCCGCTTGGCGATGAGGAAGACCTTCTCGAACGCTTCGGTGAAGGACCCGGCGCGCGCGAAAGGATACTTGAGGAGCGGCGAATTCTTCTTCTGGAGTTCCTCGCGATGGGCAAAATAACCCTTGGGATAGAAATCATAGGCGTAATTATTCATCGGGAAGTCGGGTGTACCGGGGTAGATCATCCAAGCCCAGGGCCCCGAAACGAGCCGCTGCAAATACTGATCGCCGGGGTAATCGCGAACCTGCGGCTCGAGCTTGGACACCGCCGTTTCCGGCGCGGCTTTGAGTTGATCGGCGGAGGGGAAACCGGCCTGGCAAACGGCGTCATCGGTGAGGAAAGAGGCGGCCACGGCACGGAAGGGCCAATCCCATTGGTCCATGACCACGTCGCCGGAAGTTCGGCCATTGAAGTGCGACGGGCCGACGAACGCGCCGTCAGGCTCGAGCAGAGCCAGGTAGCCGCGGAGCCGCCAGGATTTCTTGACGGCGTCCTGCACAAAGGGCCAGTCGGGCGCGGCCAGGGCAAGCCAGGTGCCCCAGTAGAGGCTCAGACCGTTGTAGCCCGTGTCAGGGCAGCCCTGGTCGGGAAAGTAGCCGGCGGGGTTGTAATACCACTCGTCGGAAAAGACGCGTCTGGCATAGGCCTCGGCCATCTTGAGGGATTCGGAGTCCTTCATGGCGTCGGCGGTCAGGCGCATGCCCAGGACGGTGCAGATGTCGAAGTACGGTTCATCGCCCCGGGGACCCCAGGTGGTGACGCGCTGCATCATCTTCTTGAGGCAGGCCTCGAAGGCGGTCCGCGCCTCGGCGGGAATGACGTCCTTGACGGCGGCGTAGGTGTAGCCGTAGGCGACCAGTTGCGGACCGAACCAGTCGGACCGGGTGTCCTTCGGGGCGGTGGAGTGCTCCTGGAGATCGTCGGTCATCAGCATGAGGACGGTGGTCGTCACGAAAGCCCTGAGTTTCAGGGCCCGCGAACCATAATAAGGATTGCCCTTGTAATTCCAGTTCGCCAGCCACGCCGTGGGTTCGGGCCAGATGGCGGGGCGCAGGCCACCCTGCGTGGCGTCTTCGATGGTGGCGAGGGTGAACTGCGAGGCCGGAAGGTTGGCGCCGGCGGCGTTGCGCGCGCCATGCGTGATCAGGCCGACGCGGGGGAAGTCGAGGTTCAGAAGCCAGGTCCGATAGAGGTCGTCGGGTTTGTCGATCGGAACCGTCTTGGGCGGCTCCTTGACCCCGTGCTCGAAGTCCTTCTCCGTCAGCGAGCCCATGAATTTGCACAGTTGCTGCTGGTAGTCGTGCTCACGCGGGAGCGATCCTTTCGCCCTCGCGACGGCCGCCGGCGAAGCCGCATTGGTGGCGGTGGTTTTGTCGGGTTCCCCATATCCCCTGAAGCCCAGCAGCAACAGTACGATCGCCCACACGCATTGTTTCATGGTTCGCTCCTGTGTTTTCCCGATGGACCCACCGGTAATTCCAATTATGGCGCCTGAGCCGTCTAAGTCAGCCAGGAATGGCCGACGTACTCCCAGTAAGACAGGCATTCTTGCCTGTCATTCGGAACATTGGCAGCCATACTGAGAATTGCTTTGGAACATCAGTGTTCCCTGGGTAGAAAGTGTTATAGAACACCGGCCCGGGGTCAACCTAATTTCGGCCGGCGATGCAATCGTAGGTCCCATCTCCCGTGAGGGACGTTGGCCCGCGTCTCAC
>JACQHI010000440.1 GCA_016199105.1 Lentisphaerota bacterium
CCGCGGAGCCCAGGAATCCGGCGATTCTTGTCGAGATCGAAGGCCGGGAGCTGCGGGTCAGCCGGTGGCTCTTTGCCAACCATCCGGAATTCGACATGCCTCATTCCACCTCCGCCAAGGCTGCGGCGGACATGTCCACCTCCGCCTCCGGAAAGGATCAGGAGGGCAAGCTTTCCTTGCGGTATCGCTCGGCTGGCGGCGCCCATCTGCAAGCCCGCCCTGATGGGACGAAACGAGACATTCGAAGTTACAAGAGCGAACTCCAACTCCTGGAAAACGGGAAAGTGGTCCGGGAGAAAACGATCGAGGTGAATTCCCCCCTCAGCCATCGGGGCTATACGTTATACCAGTCGGGTTATAATCCGGAGGATCTGACGTGGAGCACCCTCCAGGTGGTCCGGGACCCGGGGGTGCCGGTTGTGTATGCCGGTTTTCTTTGCATGATCGGCGGCTTGATCCTGCTGTTGTGCTTCAAATCGGAGGCCCGTCATGATGACGCTGTTGTTTAACCTGGTTCTGTCCGGTTACGTCGCCGCTTTGTTCCTGGCCGCGATCAATCTGTTTGTCAAACGCCAGGGCCTCGACTGGGCGGTCAACGCGCTGCTGACGGCGGCCAACGCGACTCAGCTTGTCTATATCGTCTGGCGTTGGGTCGAAGCCGGCCGTCCTCCCTTCAGCAACATGTTCGAATCCCTCGTGTTGTTCGCCTGGGCCACGGTCCTCGTCTATCTCGTGATCCGGATCCGGCTGCGCGTCCCGGTCCTCGGCGCCGCCGTCGCGCTCATGGCCGCTGTGAGCCTCGCCTATGCCAGCGCGTTCGGGTCCGACATCGAACCCCTGGTCCCGGCTCTGCGCAGCAACTGGCTCACGTTTCATGTCTTCACGTGTTTTCTCGGGTATGCGGGATTCGCGGTCTCTTTCATCGCGGCGATCGCCTACCTCGTCATCGCCCGGCCAGGGCGTAGCCTCCTGGCGAAGCCTGGTCCCGCCGAGGAAGAACCGGGCGTGCCAGGGCGTAGCCTCCTGGCGAAGCCGGGCGTGCCAGGGCGTAGCCTCCTGGCGAAGCCGGGCGTGCCAGGGCGTAGCCTCCTGGCGAAGCCTGGCGCCCTGCTGGAACCGGTGATGACCCAAACGGTGGCGTTCGGATTCATCTTCCTGACCCTCGGCGTCATCACGGGGGCGGTGTGGGCAAACTCGGCCTGGGGCACCTATTGGTCGTGGGATCCCAAGGAAACCTGGTCGCTCATCACTTGGTTCGTCTATGCCGCGTTCCTGCACGGCCGGTACAACCGCGGCTGGACCGGCCGGCGCGCGGCGTGGATTTCGATCTTCGGCTTTCTCGCCGTGTTGTTCACCTACATCGGCGTCAACCTGTTGCTCAGCGGCCTTCACAGTTACGCGTAGAAAGAGCAGTTCAACCGCGAAGCAGTTGAACTGCTCTCTATGGATTCAGGGAACTCAGGCCCTCGCGAATGGCGTATTTGATCAACCGGACCAGGCTCCGCGTGCCGACTTTTTTCATGACGTGTTGCCGGTGCATTTCCACGGTCTTGGCATGGATGCCCAGGTGAGCGGCGATTTCCCTGGCCGTCATTCCTTTCGCGAGAAGACGCAGGACTTCTTCCTGTCGGGGCGACAACAGGGGCGGGGTATTGACGCCCCTCCGATAGTCTTCCAGCGCGTTGTTTCGGATCTCCGGGCTCAAGACGATTTTTCCGGCCATCGCGCCGCGGATGGCCTGGATCAATTCGTCGAAGGCGCAATCTTTCAACAGATAGGCGCAGGCCCCGGCCGCCAGCATGCCGGTCACGAATTGGGTTTCGGCATGAATGGAAAGCGCGACAATCCGCACCGTCTCCTGGACAGCCAGGATCTGGCGGGCGGCATGGATGCCGTTGAACCCGGGCATCTCGACATCCATCAGGACCACATCCGGCGCCAGCTCCCGGGCCAGCCGGACGACGGACTCCCCGTCTTCCGCCTCGCCGACGATCTCCATGTCGGCCTGATTCAGGAGCAGCGTGCGAAGGCCTTCCCTCATCATCCGATGATCGTCGGCCAGCAGTATCCGTGTCTTCACGGTTCCTTCCCGTCATTCAGGGACGTAAGGCCTTCCCGAAGGGCGTAGCGGGTAAGGTCGGCCATGTTTTCCAGATCCAGCTTGTCCATGACTTTCTGCCGGTGACCCTCCACGGTCTTGACGCTTAATCGCAGACGCGAGGCGATGGCGCCGGCGGAGACTCCCTCGGCAAGCAGTTGGAGTATCTCCCGCTGGCGCAGCGTGAGGGTGCGGCGCGGGTCATCGCCGGGGCTTTTCTTCCTCCTGGGCGTTGAAAGATAATCGTCAACCACCACCCCCGCGATCGTCGGGCTCAGGAAGACCTGGTGGGCCAGCACACACCGGATGGCCTGGATCAGCTCGTCGAACGCGCAGTCCTTCAACACATAGGCCGAAGCGCCGGCGCGCAACATCGGCGTCACGAACTGCCGGTCGGCGTGCAGGGATAAGCCGACGATTTTGATTTCGCGGCCGCCGGAAAGGATCTGTTCCGTCGCTTCGATGCCGCTCAAGCCGGGCATTTCCACATCCATGACCACGATGTCCGGCAGGGTTTTTCCGGCCAACTCCACGGCCTCGCGTCCCCCGGAAGCCTCTCCCACGACTTCCAGGTCCGCCTGCGACTCCAACAGCGCGCGCAGACCCTCCCGCATGATTCGATGGTCGTCGGCCAGCAGGATTCTGACGCTCACGGTCTTACCGCCCCCCAGGGCCTCAAATTTCAATCGTTTTAACTGCGAAATGCGCGAAACCAGGATGAAAGGGCGAGGCGGTGAGTCGGCGAAACGGCGACCCATCGCGATAGTTACCAATCGCATTCACCAGCATTGTCTCTCTTGTCCTTCGCCGGTGCACCGTCTCCCCGCCTCGCCCTTTCATCGCCTCCCTGGGTGGCTGGCGATAGCCCGCCTTCGATTTCGAGCGGGATCGCCACGGAGACCCTGGCGCCGACTCCGGGCTGCGCGCCGATCGCAACGGTTCCCCCATAGGCGGCGAGTCGCTCCCGGATGCTGAACAGGCCGAAACCTCCGGTTTCCTCCGCCGGCCGGCGGCTCCAGGAAACATCCGTCCCGGTTCCGTTGTCCTCCACCGTCATCACCAGGCGGTTCCCTTCCCGGCGAAGGGATAGAACGGCCCGCGTCGCGCGGGCATGTTTCACGACATTCGTCAACAACTCGCGTCCCACCTGGAAACAAAACACGCTCACATCCTCCGGCAGGCGCTTGGGCTCGGCGTCGTCGGTAAAATCGATCGGCAGTCCATGCGTCTTCGTCATGCGGTCGCACAACCATTCCAGGGCGGCGACCAGACCCAACTGATATAATATGGGCGGGCTCAATTCGAATATCAAGGCTCTTGTATCCCGGACCACGGTCTCGACAATGCCGTACAGGGCGTCAATATCTTTCCTGAAAGTCTCCCCCGCCGCCTTTTCCTGGAGCGCCCTCAGTTTGATCTTGGCCAGGGCCATGGTCTGGCCGATATGATCGTGCACCTGCGACGCGATGAGTCGCCGCTCCCGTTCCTCGGCCAGCGACAGTTGCGTCGCCAACTGTCGAAGGCGGCGCTGGTACACCACCAGGTCCTCCCGCATCGCGTTATAGGCCAGGGCCAGTTCTCCGACCTCGTCCCGGCTGGTCACGCTGACGGCTTCTCCCTGTTTTCCCTGCCCGATCCGCCGGACCTGGACGGCCAGTCGTTTGAGCTGCGCGATCGGCCTGATAATGACGGCGTCAAGGACGATCATGAACAGAACCTGCAGGGCCAGCGCGCCCAGCACGGTGAGCACGATCAGGCGCGTGATCCTGCGGGTCTCCCGCATCACCGGTTCCGCCGAGAAACCGATGTGAACCGAACCCAGGTCTCCGCGGAGCACCGGCGCCGCGATATCGAACATCGATTTGTCGCCGAACAGAATTTCCCGCCGGGTGACCGTCTCGCGCGAGGGCGCCATCACGTTTCTGAAGCCCGACGGAAACCCGGTGGGGAATGTGTGCATCAGAATATGGCCGTCCGGGTCGGCGACAAAAATATATTCCGCGTCTTCCATGTCGTCCATGCGCAGGAAGACAAATATACGCAGAGCCAGCTCGTCTTTCTCCAGAAGCGGCCCCACGGCTTCCTCCGCCGCGTCTTTCGTCGCATGAATCCAGCGGCTCTGCAGGTCCGAAAGGATGGACCGGGGAAAGACGGTCCTGACAAAAAAGAGGAGAACGAGCGCCATGAAGGCCATGATGACGAGGTTGGTCGCGAGCAGCTTGAATCTGAGTTCCATAAGATCCGGACGGGGAAACCCCTCATCCTAGATTCGGCAGTTCATTCCACTACTAAACACGAAAAGCGCGAACGACGCGCCTGCCCGAGCGTCGGCCAGGGAACCCGGGATGAAGGGCGAGACGGTGAGTCGGCGAAACGGCGACCCATCGCAAAAGGTATTAATCGCATTCACAAGCGTTGTCTCTCTTGTCCTTCGCCGGCGCACCGTCTCCCCGCCTCGCCGTTTCATCGCTTCCGTCTGCCTATTGATCTTGCGACTGCCGGGCGAGCGACGCTTTCATCAGCCGTATGGAATCGTAGGCCCGGTCGTCAATCTCGACGAAACGGTCTATCGCCATGCCGGCCAGCGCTTCCGCTCCGCGCTTGTCCGCGTGCGCGGCGAGAAATATCTCGCGCAGGCTCGTCTTGGTCGCCGGGTCCAGGTCTTTTCGCACGACGACGGGCGGAATCCCGTACGGTCCCAGTCGCTCGATAATCCGGGTCCGCGAGACGTATCGGGACTGCTTCCGTTTGCCGTATTCCCATACCAGACTGTCAACGGCGCCGCCATCCACCACGCGTTCCGCCACCAGCATGATGGTCTTGTCGTGAGCATGGGTGTAGAGGTGCTTCGCGAAAAAGGTGTCCGGCGTTTCGCCCCGCAACCCGAGGGCATAGGAGGGGGCCAGTTTTCCGGTGTTCGACAAGGGGTCGGAGAACGCGAAAATCTTGCCCTTGAGATCCGCCAGGCCGGCCGCCGGGCTGTCCGCCGGGACAATGATATACGAGTAATATTCGGCTTTGCCGTACATCTGCGGCGCCACGAGCAATTCGAGCCCGAAATCGTCCTTGCCCTCGACATACGGCCGGCTGCACACGAACGCGCAGTCCACCTCGCCGGCTTTCAGCAGGGCGTTGACTTCCGCGTAGTTGGTTTTTTCCACGCAGACGATGCGCCGTCCCAGCCTCGTCCCGACATAGGCCAGCAATTGTTGGTAGTAGGCAAACCCTTCGCTGGGCGTCAGAACGGCGCCCAACGCCACGCGCAGAATCCCGGCATCCGGCATCGTTTTCGGCTCGAGGGTCTCGATTCTGGCGGGATCAATGCGTATGAGGGATTCTTTTCCGCAGCCGGCGCCGGCCGCGAGGAGCGCGATCAGCCCCGCTGCCGCGGCGGCGAACGGGATGGCGGAACCCAGGGCCAACTTGTGACAACTTTTCCTCATGGTAACGGATCAGATCAGCGGCTGTTGGGGAGAGTGTCGGACAAAATGGCGCAAAAGAACAGGAAAAAGAAAGGCCCGGATTTGACTTGACCGTTTTGCAGTAATATGTAATTTACATGTAATTGAAAGGAGGGGCTGTATGACGCATCACACCATGGAAGTGCCATCCACCACGCTCGTTCGCCATTTCGCGGAATTCCTCGCCAAGGTGCGATATGGGGGAAAAACGGTCATTGTTGTGAAAAACAAGGCGCGCGTCGCAGAATTGAGGCCATGGGTCGCTCCTGAATGCACCCTCGACACGTTGGCGGCAATATGGAACACGATATCGTCCGACGACCGGTTCGCCGACGACTTGGAACGGGTGAATCGTTCGGACCCATGATCCCGCAAAACGACATGGCCGTCGCCGCGACGGCACGTTGTCTCGGCTACAAAGTCTTGGTCGGGCCGCGGGACGAGTTCCATTTCCGGTCCGTGAGCCGGCTCGCCGTAGTCAGGCTGGACCGGATCGCGCACGGCAACTGATATGCCATGGGATTGTTGGCGTCCAACCGGTTCTGTCCCTCGCCGTTATAGATATCCTCCGGCGCCGCCTCATCCGTGAACTGATACCAGCCTTGTTTCGCGGGATATCCGATGCTGTGTAGCGTCGGCCGTCTCTGGCCGATCGGATAGTGCGCCAGGGACGGCGCACTCTACATACAACGGCTAAATATCGCGGCCATACGTCAGCGTATTTGCGCTCGCGAGTACTAGGGGGCGGGCGCCGCGTTCGGGTTTTCTCGTGCATTTTTGCCGATGGTTTGTTCCCGCAGGTACGCGCGGATGGTGACGGGGTAGAAC
>JACQHI010000434.1 GCA_016199105.1 Lentisphaerota bacterium
CGTCCGTTGATCGCCTGGCGGGCGCGCCAACTTCCGTCGGCCCGGACGGTGGCGGAGTCCCGTTTTAACGCCCCGGGCGCGGTGTTTCAGGATTGGCAGTTGCCGGAGGGCAAGACCGATTGCTGCACGGATGACGATCACGCCCTGAACATCGTGGTGGGCCTGCAACTGTGCCTCCAACTTTTTGACGCCTGGCGCATTACCGGCGATCCCGACCTGCTGGAACAGACGTTGTATCCGCTGATGCGTGAAACCGCCTTGTTCTGGCGCTTCTATCTGCAACCGGATGCCGCGGGCATCCTGCATGTGCCGCGCAGTGTGCCCTACGAGTTTCACGGCGGCTACGCCTTCCGGGATTGCCTGACCGATCTCGCCCATCTGCGCGTTTTTCTGCCGGCTTTCGTCCGCGCGGCCCGCGCGCTGGGCGTCGCGGACGATGTGACGGCCTGGGCCAGCGAGGCCGTCGGGCGGCTGGCGGCGTTCCGGCCGGTACGATTACCGCTCGCGCACGTCACCGAGACGCTCGCGGACGGACGGCGCGTCTATAACACCCCGTTCTTTTACGGCGATCCGGCCGGGGAAGGGGACGAGGTGCTGGCGATAGGCCTTTCCGAGAAGACCGGCACGTGGGTGAGTCATGTGGACACCTTTTTTGACGGTGGAAAGGGCTATGGCGTGTTTTGCTCGGGCCAGGCGGCCCATATCTTTCCCGCCGCGCTGGTCACCAGCGACGCCTCGCCGGAATGGGCGGATCGGCTCGGGGCGACGCCCGATCAGCGCCGCTTGTACGAGTGGAGCCGCAACGCCCTGCGCACGCTCCGGCGCTATCCCCAGACGGAAACACAGGCGGATAAGGCGGCGGTCGCGGAACCCACCCTGGCGTGGACGGGGCACAGCCTGGAGTTGCCCGCTTTCGCGCGGCTTGGCCTGGTGACGGAACTGCGGCGGGCCATGTTGTATTACATTGACCGTTATCAATGGTTCCCGCAGGGCATGTGGAACTACTGGCCCAAGCGGCGCTGGCTGTTGCATCCCTCCCGCCATGTGAATGCCGCCGGTGAAGTCTGCCGCCATGAGTTCAGCCCCGGCCGGCTGCATTTCTCCTTCGAGCCGCAGGGGATTTTCAGCGAAACGGTCTGCCTGATGCTGCTCGATTCGGCCGGCGACCTGATCCGGCTGTTCCCGGCGTACGATCGGGACGCCACCTTCCGATTGCCCGCGGCGGGGGGATTCATGGTGACCGCCCAGCAGGTCAAGGGGCGCCTGGCGGTCGTCGAAATCGAAAGCGCGCGCGGCGAACCCTGCGTGCTGCGGCTGCCCTGGGAGCGGGCGGTCATCCGGGAAACCGGCGGCACGGAGCGCGTGGAGGCGGTGCGCAACGGCCGATTGACCCTCGCCACGCGCGTGGGCGGGCGCTACCGGTTATACGCCGAGGGCCTGTCGGGCGACTGGTCGCCCTGCGCGCCATACCCCGCCACGCCGCGCGAGTCGGGCTCGGCCACGTTAGGCATTTTCAAGCGCCTGTGATGGCACACGGGGTGTGTGGCCAGAACTGCAGCGGAAAAACCCAAACACGTCTGGCCGTGTTGATATGTCCGGCGTCCGCTGGCGATGCACCCCAAGGGGGTGCCATTCTCCAGCCTGGGGTGAAACCCCAGGAAAGCAGTCCATGTCCACCCATCCATGCACACTACTCCTCATTAGACATGCCGACGAATCCCATTGTGTCTTTCGCAAGGGAACAGGGTCGATTATTTTCGACGTCCGTTATTACCGGCGATTCTCGCCGGGCTGACGAATTCAACCCCGTTGGGGTCGGGAAACCGATTTTCCTCTCACTCTGCCAACTTTCACGCTGACGGTTTCGGCGACCTGTCCTCGGGTTGACAAAACCGTCCGGTGTGTGATTCGAGCTGTTAATCTTGACGCCGGTAGACTGGCAGATTCTTAAATTCTTTCGGTCCTTCAGTATTGACGAATGTCCCGTCTACGTTTCTGCGAGCAAATAGTATGTTCGTTGGGTGCCCGTCAACGATTTGGTATTGCAGCCAGTATACCGCCACGTTGCTGCCCTGCGTTTCCACGACGAATTCGCCTTTGAGTTGAAGCCAGGATGCTTTCCCCTTGTCTGCCCATCCCACGAAGTTCGTCAACGAAGGAGAAGTGCTTGCTAGGTCCGGATGGATGGCAGACAGGACTTGTCGCAGATGTTGTTGGGCTTGCACCGCGTCCGGTTGTTGCCGGCATCCGCTGGCAATGAACATGCCCAAGAAGATAACACTCCATAATCTCATACTCGCTGGACCCCACCATCGATTGCTGCGGTCGTTTTGACCTGACAACTCGATGTTGCTCGTGTTTTCGGCCACATTGACCGATGTCATTATCAAGTCACCCGGAAGATAGAATAGGCGGGCGTGACGGACGGTCAATCCCGAAATCGCGGCAGGAAAAGCCTCGCCGGAGACGACGGCCGATCAACGTCCATCATCGAACGTACAGCACAGAAGCGCAGATCCGATCCGAAATTCGAAGTTCGACGTTGAACGTTCAGCGTTCGAAGTTCATCCGGGAAAATTGACTTTGATGCCGTCCCTTGTTCCGGTATTCTTCCGAAATGAACAAAGACCTGGCCATTTTTGAGGGACACAAAATCCGCCGCCTCTACGATGAGAAGGCTGAAACCTGGTTTTTCTCCGTCGTGGACATCATCCAAGTCCTCACCCAGCAGTCCGATTTTCAAACGGCCAGAAAATACTGGAACAAGCTGAAAGAGCGGCTTGGGAGGGAAGGCAGTCAACTGGTGACAAATTGTCACCGGTTCAAATTGCCTGCCGATGATGGCAAAATGCGCCTTACCGACGTTGCCAATGCCGAGACCCTTCTGCGCCTTGTCCAGAGCGTTCCCAGCCCCAAGGCCGAGCCGATCAAACTCTGGCTCGCCAAAGTCGGCTACGAGCGGATGCAGGAAATAGCCGACCCCTCCCGAGCGCTTGAACGCGCCCGCGCCACCTGGCAGAAACATGGCCGTAGCGACAAGTGGATTCAACAACGCATGACCGGGCAGGAAACCCGCAATAAACTTACCGACTACTGGGCCACGCACGAAATCAAAAAAGGCGACGAATACGCCATCCTTACCAACCTTATTCATGAGGAATGGTCCGACGTCAGCGTGAAAGCCCACAAAGAGTTGAAAGGTCTTCAAACCCAGAACTTGCGCGACCACATGACCGAGGGCGAGCTCATTTTTACCGCCCTCGCCGAACTTGCCACCCGCCAGATTGCCGAGACCGCCGCCGCCACCGGCATGGCCGAGAACCAGAC
>JACQHI010000038.1 GCA_016199105.1 Lentisphaerota bacterium
GCTCATCGAGAAGCCGATGGGGCGGAATCTGGACGAGGCCATGGCGCTGGGCGCGGCGCAGGCGCACCGGCCTGACCGCGTGCTGAAAATCGGGTTCAACCACCGGTATCATCCGGCGCTGATGGAGGCGCAGGCCCTCCTGCGGAACGGGCTTTTGGGCGATTTCATTTTTGCCCGGGCCGTGTATGGGCATGGCGGCCGGCCCGGCTACGAAAAGGAATGGCGGGGCAACGCGGACCTGGCCGGTGGCGGTGAGCTGACGGACCAGGGGGTGCATCTCCTCGATCTGATCGGCTGGTTCTGCGGAGCGCCGGAATGGGTTTTCGCCCAGCGCCGGTGTTTCGCGTGGCCGACCCGCCTGCAACGCCTGGAGCGTAGCGACTGCGGGCAGGTGAACGGCCTGGAGGATAACGGACTCTTTATGCTGGGGTGGGCCAACGGCGCGCTGGCGCAGGTCCATACCAGTTGGACGCAATGGAAGAACCGGTTCTCGTTCCACGTCTATGGAACCCTGGGGGCGGTCGAGGTGGAAGGCCTGGGCGGGAGCTATGGGGAGGAAAGCTTGAAGCTCATGAAGCGAAACCCCAAAGGCGGCGCGCCGGAAATGGAAACGCGCGCGTTTCCCGGCGAGGATCTTTCGTGGAAACGCGAGTGGGAGGATTTCCGGCAGGCCATCGGGACGGGCGGTCATCCGATGGGGAACGCGGAGGAGGGGCTCCGGGTCATGACCATCCTGGACGCCGTGTATCGCTCCTGCGAAAGCCATCTGCCCGTGCCCATTAACCCTGCATCCCTGAACCCTGACGTGTCCGGCGTAGCCTTGGCGAAGACGGAACACCGAACCCCGACACCTTGTTTCGATGCATGAATTTCCCACAGTGACGATCGGGATACCGGTGCTGAACGAGGGGCGGGATATCCGCCGGTGCCTGGACTCCATCAAGCGCCAGGATTATCCGGCGGACCGGCTGGAGGTGCTGGTGGCGGACGGTGGGTCCACGGACAAGACCGTTTCGATCGTGCAGGAGTTCGGCTATACCGTGGTGCCCAATCCCGAGCGCCTGGCGGAGCCCGGCCTTTCTCTCCTGTACGGCCGGGCGACCGGCGAGCTGTTCGTTCACATGGCGGCGGACAACGTGCTCCACAGCCGGCTCTGGCTTCGGGAGATGACGGCGCCCTTCGCCGGCAATTCGAATGTCATGGGCTCTTTTTGCAAGGTGGACTGGGTGGAAAGCGACGATCCCTTCCTGAAATATTTCAACAGCGATACGGACCCTTTCTCCTCCTTCTTTTACGGCAACGCGTCGCATCCGGACAAATTCCGGAAGCTGTACCGCGTCAAACACGAAACGCCGGGCTATGTCATCTTCGATTTTCCGCCGCGGCGCTTTCCGTTGCTCGCGTTTGCGCAGGGCTTCATGGTGCGGCATGCCTATCAACGTCCGCCGGAAACGTTCTATGACGATATCCTGCCGGTGATCGATCTCATCCGGAAAGGGTATGACATCGCCTATGTGAAGAGCGTCACGATCGGCCATTACGTCTTCGACGATTTCGCGCATTACCGGCGCCGCATGCTCCGGAAGGTGTCGGAAAGCTTCGTGGACAAGGGCCACGGCTTTCATGTGCGCGAGCGGAACGTGCCGTTCGGCCGGAAATTGAGGCAGTACCTGTTCGTGCCGTACGGCTTGACGGTGGTGGGTCCGTTTTTAGGGACGCTGGCGCAGTGCCTGCGCCGGAAACGCTGGTTTTATTGGTATCGTGTGCCGGCCAGTTTCCTGCTGGCCTGGTACATCCTGTATTTGTTTTTCGCCGTCCGGCTTTTCAGGACGCGCAAAACGCCGGTCGCGGAGAAGACGTAGGATAATTTTGGATTTTAGATTTTGGATTTTGGATTGCGGATTGCGGAGGTAGGTCAGGCATTCCTGCCTGACCCATGACGACCGGACAGCCTGAACAAGCTTGCGAATAGTGACGAAGGAGAAGAACCATGTCGAGCGCGGGCAAAATTCCGTTGATCGATCTGCAAAAACAGTATGCGGCCATTGCCGGGGAACTTGAGGCTGATGTTCTGGAGGTGCTCCGGTCCTGCGCGTATGTCGCGGGGAAGCGGGTGGCGGCCTTCGAACGCGAGTTCGCCGAAGCCCACCAGGTCCGCCAGTGCGCCGCCGTCGGCACGGGCACCGACGCGCTGCACCTGATCCTCTGGGCGCTCGATTTCCGGCCGGGCGACGAGGCCCTCGTGCCGGTGAACACCTATATCGCCACGGCCGAGGCCGTCTGTCTGAGGGGCGCGCGGCCGGTGTTCGTGGATCACGATCGGTTTTACAACCTGGCGGTGGAGCAGCTCGCGGCGCGGGTGACGCCGAAAACGCGGGCGGTCATGGCCGTTCATCTCTATGGGCAGCCGGCGCGGCTGGATGAGATACTGGCTTTCGCGAAGCCGCGGGGTCTGGCGGTCATCGAGGACTGCGCCCAGGCGCA
>JACQHI010000432.1 GCA_016199105.1 Lentisphaerota bacterium
CCGCGATCGTTCCGCCGAGAACCACGGAGGTGATGCGACAGGAGAAGGAGATATCCATCGCAGCTCTCCGCTCGGCCAAAGAGCTCAACATGAGGCCGCACCTTCTGCTCTGCGCCGTCTGCCAGTATGGGAAGGGAACACGTCCGCCCTTTGCGGAGGACAACCTCCCCGAGTTTCTCGACATCGTTTTCAACGGGAACCCGGACATCCTGATCACCCTGGCGCCGGGGGCGGACTGGATGATGTGCGCTCCATGTCCATCGCGGGCTCCGGACCGGAATGCCTGCTTCACCGGCCGCAACGGCTGCGGGGGGCTCTACAACCAGATCAAGGACCTGAATGTGCTCCAAGCGCTTGGCCTGACCTACGGCGCCAAGATGACGGCGGGGGAATTCTACCGACTGGCCCTGGACCGAATCCCTGGGACCGAGTGGATCTGCGCACTCGACAACGCCGGGCTTCTTCCGCACTCGCTCTGGTGGAACGCCTGCGATGCCCGGAAGACGCAGACGAATTACAGGAAAGGCAGAGCGCTTCTCCTGAAAAGGATGTCGCACGGTTTTCAGAAGCAGGGATCGGGAGGAATGCAGGGACAATGCAAGATCATGTCGTCGAACAACTGAAAGCCTGGATCGCGGACTATATCCGCGGCTTCGCCGAAAACGGCGAACTGCCGGTCATGATCCGGGCGAAGGCGGGTCATAGTTGGAAGGTGGCCGAACTTTGCTCCGCCCTGGCCGGAAAACTCGGGCTGGACGGGAACGAGGTCCGTATCGCCTATTGCCTGGGCCTCTTTCACGATATCGGCCGGTTTTCCCAATACGCCACGTACCGGACCTTTGACGATCGTCAGTCGGTGAACCACGCGACGCACGGCCTGGAAATTTTGGGGAAATTCCGGGTCCTGGCCCCCTGCCCGCCGGAGGAACGCGCGCTCATCGAGGAAGGAATCCGCCACCACAACATCCGGAAGGTGCCGGACTCGCTGGACGCGCGAACGCTCCGACTCGCCCGCCTGGTGCGCGACGCCGACAAACTGGACATCACGCGCCTGCTCATCGTGGCCTGGGAAAACGGCGATTACCGGCGTTATCCCGAACTCATGCTCGATGTGCCGCCGGATGGGCCGGTCAGTCCCGAAGCGCTGGCCGAACTTCGCGCCGGCCAGACGATCGGCCATCAGCATATCCGCTCGACGTCCGACTTTTTTCTCACGCTGATCGCCTGGGTGCACGACTACAATTTTACCGCCTCGCTGAACCAGCTCCGGGAGAGCGGCTCGTTGGATAAACTCGCGGGCTTCATCCGGCTCACGCCCGAGATCGCGGCCGCCATCGCGGACACCCGTCGCACCCTGGATCGGCGGTGCGGTGCGGGGGAAAAGCTCTGAGGCATGGAAGGGTTGTAGGTGTTGGGGTCGCGGGGGGTTTTGGGTTCTGGGTTTTGGGTTTTGGGTGACGCGTATCATCGCTCGACAGGCCTTAGGCGGGAAGAATAAGGAGACCAACAAAGACGACGATGAATATCAAGAAAAAGATGATCAAGGCATACCAAGCCGCAGCCGCCGAGGTGATCGGCGAACGGACGCCTGGAGAGATCGCCTATGACGACAAGGTCGTTGAAGGCTTGAACCAGGGGCTCACCATCCACCAGGCGCTTGCCCGCGCGGCCGAGACGCATCCGATGGAAGCCCTTCAGGTGACCGAAAAGGACATGCCGGACATATCAGCGCGGTATGAGTATCTGAGGGAGCATGCGAAACTCATGCTGTTGATTGAGGGGCAGAAAAGGAGATAGCACCGAACAACTGTTCGATACCCCACCCACATGACATGCGGCACCATGATTACCCGGCGACAGTTTCTTCGCGCGTCGGCGGCGGCGGCAGGCGTTGGACTTGGAATGGGCCTTTACACCTGGCGCTGGGAACCGCACTGGCTGGACGTGGTGGAGCGCCGGCTGCGGGTGGCCAATTTGCCGGACCGGCTGGCCGGTGCTCGTTTGGCGCAGTTGAGCGATCTGCACATCGGTCCACGGGTGGATGATTCCTACCTGATCCGCTCCTTCGAGCGGGTGAAGGCTTTGGCGCCCGAGATCGTGGTCTATACCGGTGATTTCACGAGTTACGACGAGGCCGACGTGTTCGTTCACGCCCGCCGCGTGTTTGCCCACTTGCCCCTGGGGAGCCGCGCCACGCTCGGCATTCTGGGAAACCACGACTATGGACCCGGCTGGGCGCATCCCGAGATCGCGGATCGTATCGCCGCATTGGCGACTGCCGCGGGTGTGCGAGTGCTTCGCAACGAAATGGCCGAGGTCGAGGGTTTGCAGGTTGTCGGGCTGGACGATCTGTGGGCGCGTCGCTTCGAGCCGAAGCGCGCGTTGGCCGCCCTCGATCCGCGAAGCGCCTCTCTCGTGTTGAGCCATAATCCGGATACAGCCGATCAACCCGGCTGGGGGGAGTACGCGGGCTGGATTCTGGCCGGGCACACCCATGGCGGGCAGTGCAAGCCGCCCTTCCTGCCACCTCCCTCGCTGCCGGTTCTGAACCGGCGATACACGTCGGGTGAGTTCGAACTGTCCGGAGGGCGTCGGCTGTATATCAATCGGGGTGTCGGCCACCTGCTGCGCTTGCGATTCAACGCGCGACCCGAGATCACCGTGTTTCAGTTGGAGAGGGCATGACGGGAAAGTCAGCCAGCCGCCGTCGCCAGGGGCTATGGCGGACCAAGAGAGTGGCCGACTTACCCCCCCGCCTGCAATCCGCCAAC